>JBBDQX010000042.1:0-10640 GCA_040905765.1 Acetobacterales bacterium | reverse complement strand
TCGCCTCGCGCAGCTGCTCCTCAGCGACCGCGAGCGGCATCGACTCCAGCACCAACGTCGCGCTGTTCTCGGAGGGCGAGACGCGGCCGGTGAAGACCTTTTCCATTGGTTATGCCGCCGGCAGCGACAGCGTCGCCGACGAACTGCCCTTCGCCCGGCTGATGGCGGAGAAAGTCGGTGCGGAGCATCACGAGATCCGGCTGACGCAGGACGACCTGCTCGACTTCCTGCCGCGCATGATCGACCTGCAGGACGAGCCCATCGCCGATCCGGTCTGCGTGCCGGTCTACTACCTGTCGAAGCTGGCGCGAGACAACGGCGTCACCGTCGCGCAGGTCGGCGAGGGCGCGGACGAGTTGTTCTGGGGTTATCCGGCGTGGAAGGCTTTCCTCTGGCTCGACCGCGCCAACCGGCTGCCGGTGCCGCGCGCGCTCAAGGGTCTCGGCGCCGGCCTGCTGGACCGCGCCGGGCAGGGCCGCCGCGCGTCGGTGGAGATGCTGCGCCGCGCCGGCGCCGGGCAATCGATCTTCTGGGGCGGCGCCGAGGCCTTCACCCACAGCGACAAGCTCGCCCTGCTGTCGCCGCGGCTGCGCGAAAGCTACGCCGGCTACAGCTCGTGGGAGGCCATCGCGCCGATCCGCCGCCGCTTCGAGGAGAAGGCGCCGCAGCCCTCCTTCCTCAACTGGATGACCTATCTCGACCTGTCGCTGCGTCTGCCGGAGCTGCTGCTGATGCGCGTCGACAAGATGAGCATGGGTGTCGGGCTGGAGGCCCGTGTGCCGTTCCTCGACCAGGACATGATCGTGCTGGCGATGAGCCTGCCGCAGTCGGCGAAGACTCGGAACAACGAGCTCAAGCACGTGCTGAAGAAGGCAGTCGCCGGCCTGCTGCCGCCGGAGATCATGGCGCGGCGCAAGCAGGGCTTCGCGGTCCCGGTGCGGGACTGGTTCCGCGGCCGGCTCGGCGCGGAGGCGCGCGAGGGCCTGCAGGGCTTCATGCGCGAGACTGACTTCCTCGACCCTGCGATGGTGGATACCGTGTTCGCGCGCGGACCGGGACCGCAGCCCTGGTACCTGCTCAACTTCGCGCTGTGGTGGAAGCACCATGTCGCCGGATGAGAACGCCTACGGACGCAGGAAGCGGCTGCAATTCGTCGCCGCCGAGCTGGCGAACGCCGGGGTGGCGACGGTGCTGGACGTCGGCTGCGGCACCGGCACCGAGCTGACCCTGCCGCTGGCGCGCCGGCTGCCGGACGTCCGCTTCGTCGCCGTGGACGACGACTCCGTCAGTATCCTGCATGCCCAGGCGCAGCCGGATCCGGGCAATGTGGAGTTCCGCTGTGCCGGGTTGCCGCAGCATGAGACGTTCGACGCGGTGATCCTTTCGGAGGTGATCGAGCATGTCCCCGATCCGGGCGGCTTCCTGCGTGCCGTCGCCGGCCGTGTAAGGGACGGCGGAATCCTGATCCTGACCACGCCCAACGGCTACGGCCCCTTCGAGTGGTCCCAGACGGTCGAGAGCCTGCTGTGGTGGTGCGGGCTGCTCGGCCTGATGCGCCGCGCCAAGCGCCGCTACGTCGGCAGCGGGGCGGGGCCCGCGGCGAGCGATACGCTTGCCGTCAGCCCGCATCTCAATTTCTTCACCCGCAGCCAGGTGGAACGGCTGATGCGCGAGGCGGGACTGGAGCCGGTGGGCTTCCGGCCGCGCACCTTCCTGTGCGGCTTCGGCTTCGACCATGTCCTGAAGGGCAGCGGCTTTTACCGCTGGAACGCCGGTGTTACCGACCGGCTTCCCGGCTGGATGGCGAGTGCCTGGATGTTCGTCGGCAGGAAGAGCCTCCCGCCCGCGGCGGCGCCGGAGGGCTATCGCCGCAACGGCTGGGCGCGCTTCCGCCGCCGCCTGAACGAGCGGCGCTGGGGCGTGGCTTGAGCGGCCCGGCGGCGATGCTGCGCCGGGTGCTGGCGTTGCCGCCCCGCGCCGTCGCGCGCAAGGCCGCGCAGCGGATCGGAGGCGCCTGGACGCGCGCGAAGGCGCGCGCGCGCGACCGCCGAGACGGCACTTTCGGCGCCGGGATCGAAGGCGACCTCGTTCCGCTGGTGGGCGTGCCGCCGCCGTTGTCGCTGCTGGAAGCCAATCGCGGCTGGATCGACGGCATGGCGGCGCTGCACCTCGAGGGCTATGTCGACATGCTCGGCTCCGGCTGGACGCGGGTGCGTCACGGCATGGCCTGTCGCGGCGTCGAGGGGCACCGATACGATAGTGGCCCGGCGGTGGAGGCCGACGCCGGCGGTGCATGGCTCGAAGGCCGGACCGATCCCGCCAACCTGCCGGAGGCGCAGCGGCTGTGGCGGTTGATCGAGCCGCCCTACGTGCCGGTCGACTGGCACCTCGACTTCAAGTCGGGGCACCGCTGGGCGGAGGACGTCTGGCATGCCGACATCCGCTTCGGCCACCTTCCCGGCGTCGACGTCAAGGTGCCGTGGGAGCTCGCGCGCATGCACCACCTCACGACGCTGGGGCTGTGCTACGGCCTTGACGGCGGGCAAGGCGCGCGGGCGGAAGCGTGCCGGCGGCTGTTCCGCAACCAGCTGCTCGACTTCGCGGCGACCAATCCGCCGCGCTTCGGCGTCAACTGGCGCTGTCCGATGGACGCGGCGATCCGTGCCGCCAACCAGATCGTCGCCTGGTCCCTGTTCCGCGCCTTCGGGGCCAGCTTCGACCCGGCGTTCGAGGCGGCGCTGCGCGACAGCCTGTACCGGCACGGTGCGCATGTCTTCGCGCATCTGGAGTGGGACCCGGAGCATCGCGCCAACCACTACCTCGCCGACATCTGCGGGCTGGCCTTCATCGCCGCCGCGTTGCCCCGCACGGCGGATACAGACGGCTGGCTCGCCTTCGCCGTGAAGGCGCTGGTGGAGGAGTCGGCGTTCCAGTTTCTGCCCGACGGCGCCAACTTCGAGGCGTCTACCTGCTATCACCGGCTGTCGGCCGAGATGCTGGTTTATACGACCGCATTGGCGCTCGGCCTGTCGGACGGCAAGCGCGCGGCGGTGCGCAACTTCATCCCCGCGGAGATGGGGCGCCGGATCGCCGGGGCCGCGGCGTTCGTGTCCGGCCTGCGGAAGCCGGATGGACGGATGCCGCAGATCGGCGACAATGACAGCGGCCGATTCCTGAAGATTGCCCCGGCGGTGCGGCGGACGACAGTGGCGGAGAGCCTTGCGCTTTACCGCAGCCTCGATGGCTACGGCACGCTGCCCGGCGATGCCGTCATCTGGGACGAGGATTCGCTCGATCACCGGCACCTGACGGCGGCCGCGGCCGGGCTGACCGGCCCGTCCGTACCCGACTCCCTCGATTCGTGGCTGGTCGGCGAGTTCGCCGGAGGCGCTCGCCTCTTCGGCAGGATGACGGTCGCCGAGAGCGCCGGCGGCGATCTGCCGCCGGTTCCGGACCGGGCCGCCCGCCCCATCATCGGCGTACCCGGAGCGCATCAAGGGCTCGAGACGCTGTGCTGGCCCGACTTCGGTCTCTACCTGTTTCGCTCGCGGCGCCTGTACCTGCTGGTTCGTTGCGGACCCGTCGGGCAGAACGGCCGCGGCGGCCACGCACACAACGATCAGCTCGCCATCGAACTGAACGTGGACGGCGAGGACTGGATCGCCGATCCGGGCAGCTATCTCTACACGGCAGACCGGCACTGGCGCGATGCATACAGGTCGGTTGCGGCCCACGCCGCACCGCGCGGTGCCGGGCGCGAGCCCTCCCGCCTCGATCTCGGGGACTTCTGGCTACAGGACAATGCGAACGCGCGGTGTCTCTCGTTCGGGCCAACCGGCTTCGCTGGCGCGCACGACGCCTACGGCGAGACCGTCACGCGCTGGGTGCGGGTTGTCGAAGACGCCGTCGAGATCGTCGATGCGCCGGCCGGCGACGAACTCTGGTGGCATGCCGAGCGCGAGGCGGTGCGCGCCAGGCTGGGTCCGGCGGTGCCTTTTTCGCCCGGCTACGGGCTGCGGTTTCGCGAGGACTGAGCCGGTGCACATCCTCGTCGTCAGCTACTACTGGCCGCCGGACGTGAACGCGCGTGCCTTCCGCTGGTCGGCCGTCACCAGCGCCTGGTGTGCCGCCGGCCACCGCGTCACCGTCGTGACCCGCGCCCAGCCGGGCGAGTCCGCCCTCAGCGAGCAGTCGGGGCTGGTTGTCCATCGGGTCGGCGGCACCGCCGCCGGCCGCGTGCGCGGTTCACTCGCGGCGGGGTCCGGCGGCGGCATGAAGGCGCTGTTCGGCGGCACGGCGCGGGCGGTGTACCGCGCGACATGGCGGCGGCTGTACTGGCCCGACTTCGCCGGCGCCTGGTACTTCCCCGCCGTACGCGCGGTGCGCCGCCTGCTGGCCGGAGGCGGCGTCGACGCTCTGGTCACGGTGTCGCACCCCTTCACGCCGCACCTCGTCGGACTGGCCGCACGGCGGCAGTCGCCGGCGCTCCGCTGGGTCGCCGACTGCGGCGACCCGTTCAGCCTGTTCGACGAGATTCCGCTCAACAACCTCGCCCTCTACCGCGACCTCAACCGGTGCGCGGAAAGGCGCGTGCTGGCCGCCGCCGACTCCACGGCCGTCACGGTCGAATCGTGCCGTGCGCTCTATGCCGACGCCTTCCCAGAGAGCGCGGCAAGGGTGGTCGTCGTGCCGCCCGTAGCGACCATGCCCACCCAGGTCGCCGAGGAAACCGCCGGTCGTGCCGCTTTCGCCTTCTTCGGCCGGTTCTACCGCGCGCTGCGCAGCCCCGCTGGCCTGATGGCTCTGCTCGACGGGTTGGCCCGCCGGCGGGGCGACGTGACGCTGGACATCTACGGCGACCTCAACGACTGCGCCGGCATGCTGGCCTCGCCGCCGCCCGCACTCGCTGGACGCATCCGGTTGCACGGGCTTGTCGGCGCAGAGGAGGCCGCGGCGGCGATGGCTCGTGCCGGCGTGTTGGTCAATATCGGCAACACCACCGCCTTCCAGCTGCCCAGCAAGATCTTCGAGTACGCGGCGGCCGGGCGGCCGATCCTCAACCTAGCGCAGATCGACGCGGACACCAGCGCCGCCTTCCTGGGCGGCTATCCCGCCGCCCTGACCCTTCGCGACAGGGGTGCGCCGACCGCGGACGACATCGAGGCGTTGGAGCGCTGGCTGTCGACGGTCGAGCCAGTCCCACCGGAGGGTGTGGCGCGCCTGCTGGCACCGCACCGGCCGGATGCAGTGGCCGGTGCCTATCTGAACCTGCTCGACGCTACAGCTTCCTGAACCGCCACTTCACGACGGTCTCCTCGCCGTCGGTGTCGCCGGCGACCAGCGCCTGCATCGTCCGCTTCGGCGTGGTGCCGTCCCCGACATAGACGCTCTCGTCGAGTGCCAGCCTGCCGCCCGACACGCGGAACTGCCAGCCCTCGCCGTTCGGCAGCTTTAGCAGCGCAGCCTGCCCGCCCTCGACCATCGACGCCTGAACCGTCGGATGCATGTGGAAGCGGCAGACGAAGGGGACCCCCGCGGCGCCCACCAGCACGTCCTCGCCGCGCAGCTCGGCGCCGCCGGAGGCCAGGTAGATGCGCCGCCTGTGCATGATGCCCAGCGTCTCGTCGTAGCCGTCGTGGCTGGCGTCGATCCAGATGTTGCCGCCTTCCTCGTCGCGGCTGCAGGCGACCTTGGCGGGACCCCGGCCGATCCCGCCCTCCTCGAGGATTTCGGCGAGGTTGCGGTCGCCCACCGTCACCGTCGAATGCGCCGCGGTGGCGCCCAGCGCCCGGCGCCAGTCGGCGCTCTCGCCTAGCATGGCGCCGCAGTTCACGATCAGCCGCTGCTTGCCGACGCTCATCTCGAAGCTCAGCGCGCCGGCATGCGCGCGGCGGTCGCAGCCCGCGGCCGGCGGCTGGCCTACGTCGATCAGCACCAGCGTGCGGTTCGAAACCATGCGCTGGAAGCCGACATAGGGCGCCGAGACCGGTGCCCTTCCCTTGGCGCCGGACTGCGTCAGGATGAGGTCGATCAGCATCCGGCTGCCCTCGGTCGAGCCGTTGAACAGCGCCAGCCCCCCGTCGCCGTGGCGGTAGAAGCGCAGCATGGGGCCGAGCTTGTCGATCGCCGACACCAGCGATGCCGGGGGCGGGTAATTGCCGGCAAGCAGTGCCGTGCGCATGTCGATCAGGTCGCGCAGCACGATCAGGTGCCGGCTCGGGTCGCGCTCGACGTGGCCGCCGTCGGGCAGGATCTGCTGCTCGATCTCCTGCTCCAGCTGCCGGATGGCGCGACCGAGCAGGCCGTGACACCCCGGCAGCGACGCGGCCGCGGCGATCAGCCCCCGCAGCGAGGAGAACAGCGCGCTGCCACTGGCGTCGCCGGGCAGCGCGCGCGCGAGGTGGCGCGCCTGCGCCTCGATGCTTGCCAGCATGCGCTGGCGGAAGTCCTCGTCGGCGCTGGCGGCGAAGAAGTCGTAGTGGCCCAGCCAGGCGGCGATGCGCGACGAGATGGTGTCCGGCCGCCAGGTCACCGGGTGCCAGCGGCGGTTGCGGTCGATCCAGTCGGACATCCAGCCGCGCGCCCGCCTGCGGGCCGCGTCGGTGCCGACGGCGCGCAGGTCGCGCAGCCAGTTGAAGCGGTGCAGGCCGGCGATCCAGTACTCCGGCGCCCCGCCGGGCATCCAGTCGGTGGCCACGCCGCCGCCGCCCCAGGCGATCTTGCGGCCGCCGAAGGCGAACTCGCCGTTCAGGATCTCGGTGCCGCGCTCGGCGCTGCCGGGCCAGGGGTCGCGCAGCCCGACCAGCGGTTGCTCGACGCGCGAGCGGTTCAGCCGGATCTGGTAGAAGGGGCTGCGCCAGACGATGCGAAGCAGCCGGCTCCAGAGAGTCTTCAGGTCGGGGCGGCGGTGCGGTCGCCGGGTCCGGTGGACGGAGGCGTCCGGGGACATTTGCGCCTAGCCTGCACGGGAAAGGGCTTCGTCGCCGCGCAGCCGCGCCATGTTGGCGGCGTAGGATGCACGGCCGCCTGCGAAGGTGGCCGTGCCGGCGACCAGCACGTCCGCGCCCGCCTCTACCGCCCGGCGGGCGGTGTCGCGGTTGATCCCGCCGTCCACCTCCAGGTCGATCGGGCGGCCGCCCGCGGCCATGTGTGCGTCGATGCGCCGCCGCACCGCCGCGATTTTGGCGAGCTGCGAGTCGATGAACGCCTGTCCGCCGTAGCCCGGATTGACGGTCATCACGAGGATCAGGTCGATGTCGCCGATGACATTGTCGATTACCTCTACCGGCGTCCCCGGATTCAGCGCGACGCCGCCTTTCTTCCCCAGGCTGCGGATGAGCTGCACGCTGCGGTGCAGATGCGGTCCTGCCTCGGGATGCACGGTGATGATGTCCGCCCCGGCCTCGGCGAAGGCGGCGATGTAGGGATCGCACGGGGCGATCATCAGGTGCACGTCGAACGGCAGCCCAGAGTGCGGGCGCAGCGCTTTCACGACATCCGGTCCGATGGTGATGTTCGGCACGAAATGGCCGTCCATGACGTCGACATGGATGTAGTCGGCACCCGCTTCGGTGACCGCGGCCACCTCCTCCCCCAAGCGCGCGAAATCGGCGGCGAGGATGGATGGCGCGATCCTGACGGCCTGCTGCATGGCGATGTCGTACCAGCTTGGGAATCGGTGTTCAAGGCGGCCCGTCAAAGCCTGCGCAGCCGTGCCGCGTAGAAGCCGTCTAGGCCGCCGCGGTCGGCCCAGTGGCACGGCAGCGTGCGCAGGTCGCCCTCCGCCGTGACCGCCTCGTGCAGGGCGGGAAGCTCGTCCGGCGAAAGCGGTATGCGCTCCGCGAGCCCGGTGTTCAGCACGGCCGCGATCCGCTCCGGGCCTTCCTCCGGCTGCAGGGAGCAGACCGCATAGACCAGCACCCCGCCCGGCGTGAGCATGCCCAGCGCGGCGTCGAGCAGGCGCGACTGTTCGGCGGCCAGTGCGGCCACGTCGTCGGGGCGCTTGAGCCAGGCGATGTCCGGGTGCCGGCGGATGGTGCCGGTGGCGGTGCAGGGCGCGTCGAGCAGCACGGCGTCCGGCGGTGCAGGCGGCCTGTAGGCGCCGGCATCCGCCGCGACCACCTCCGCCGGCAGCCCCAGCCGGGCGAGGTTCTCGCGCACCCGGCGCAGCCGGGCTTCGCTGCGGTCGACGGCGGTGACGTGCGCCCCGGCGGCGGCGAATTGCGCCGTCTTGCCCCCCGGGGCGGCGCACAGGTCGACCGCGCGGCGGCCGGTCAGCCCGCCGTCGAAGGCGTTCGCCAGCAGCCGCACCGGCAGTGCCGCAGCGGCGTCCTGCACCCACCACGCGCCTTCGGCGAATCCCGGCAGTTCCGGGACGGGGCCGGCCTCCCGCAACCGCAGCGTGCCGGTGGGCAGCAGCTCGGCCCCCAGGGCCTCCGCCCATCTCGCCGGGTCGGCCTTCGCGGTGAGGTCGAGCGGCGGTTCGTCGCGGTGGGCGGCGGAAATGGCGCGTGCCGTGGCCGCGCCATAGGCTTTCTCCCAGCTCTCGCGCAGCCAGTCGGGCTGGTCGACCCGGTCGGGGTCGATGCCCTGGCGCAGCGTGTCGCCCTCGCGCGTGACCCGCCGCAGCACCGCGTTGACGACGCCGCGATAGGGCGCCGCCCGGCCGGAGAGCATGCGCGCCGCGCCATCGAGGGCGGCATGGGCGGGGGTGTTTAGGAACAGCAGCTGGCTCAGCCCGAGGCGCATCGCCTGTCGGGCGACCGCCGCCCGGGCGGGCAGCGGCTTCTCGAGGCAGCGGTCGAGCAGCGCGTCGATCTCGCCGAGGCGGCGCAACGTCGTCGCCGCCAGCAGCCTGGCGAAGGCGCGGTCGCGCGCGTCCAGCGCCGCCATCGCCGGCTCGGCGCCGATGACCTCGTCGAGCGGGCGGCATCCTTTGAGTACGGCGTCGAGCAGCCCTGCGGCGGCCCGGCGGGCTCCCTGCCCCGCCGCGGCGGGTTTCCTGTCGGGTGCGTTCATCCGCCGGTCATGCCCCAGCGGGCGGGGCCGCGCAAGCGCGACCGGTCCGGCTCTCAGCCCCAGGGGCCGGCGCGGCGGCCGTCGCCCGGCCGGCGGCCGGCCAACTCGCGCAGCCGTGCGATCCGCTCGGCGGTCTTCGGGTGGGTCGAGAAAAGCCCGTCGATGCTGTGCATGTGCAGCGGGTTGACGATGAACATGTGCGCCGTCGCCGGGTTGTGCTCGGCGGCATTGTTGTCGATCCGCCGCACCAACCCCTCGAGCCGCTCCAGCGCCGAGGCGAGCCACAGCGGCTGGCGGCAGATCTCGGCGCCGCGCCGGTCGGCGGCATACTCGCGCGTCCGCGAGATCGCCGTCTGCACCATCATCGCCGCGAGCGGCGCGAGGATCATCATCAGGATGATCCCGACGATGCCGAGCGGGTTGTTCCGGTTGCCGCCGAAGAACAGCGCGAAGTTCGCCAGCATCGAGATGGCGCCCGCCACCGTCGCGGTGATCGTCATGATCAGCGTGTCGCGGTTCTCGATATGCGCCAGCTCGTGCGCCATTACCCCCGCGATCTGCTCGTGGTTCATGTTCTGCAGCAGGCCGGTGGTCGCCGCGACCGCAGCGTTCTTGGGGTTGCGGCCGGTCGCGAAGGCATTCGGCTGGGGGTTCTCGATAATGTAGACACGCGGCATCGGCAGGTCGGCGTTCCGCGCGAGTTGCTCGACGATGCCGTACAGTGCCGGCGCCGTCTCGCGGTTTACCTCGCGCGCGCCGTACATCGACAGTACGACGCGGTCGGAATTCCAGTAGGCGTAGAGGTTCATGCCGCCGGCGATCGCCAGCGCGATCAGCATGCCGGCCTCGCCGCCGAGCATGAAGCCCACGCCCATGAACAGCGCGGTCAGCGCAGCGAGCAACAGTGCGGTGCGGAAATATCCCATGGCGACGAATTTAATGGGGATGCAAACGCCGTGGTTCAAGCGGCATTGAGGGGTTGCCCTGCGGTCGGCTGTCGGCCATCTCTAGGGCTACGGAGGATCCATATGGCCGACAATGAACCCAGCGAAACCACGCCCGCGGGCGGCGCCGACAAGGCGAAGACCGACAACGGCCAGGCGGTGCATCCGCTAACCGGCAAGCCGATGCCGAAGGAGGTCGACGGCCCGAAGGGACCCGAGCCGACCCGCTACGGCGACTGGGAGAACAAGGGCCGCTGCAGCGACTTCTGAGGCCCCGGCGTTGGCTCAGAGGCTCTTGCGGTTCTCGATCAGGTCATCCACCACCTGCGGCTCGGCCAGGGTGGAGGTATCGCCGAGGTTGCCGTAGTCGTTCTCGGCGATCTTGCGCAGGATGCGGCGCATGATCTTGCCAGACCTGGTCTTCGGCAGCGACGGCGCCCACTGGAGCAGGTCCGGCGAGGCGATCGGGCCGATCTCTTGTCGGACCCACTGCACCAGTTCCTTGCGCAACTCCTCGGACGGTTCCTTCCCGGCCACCAGCGTCACATAGGCGTAGATGCCCTGTCCCTTGATGTCGTGCGGATAGCCGACGACGGCGGCCTCGGCGACCAGCGTGTGAGCGACCAGCGCGCTCTCGATCTCGGCCGTGCCGAGGCGGTGGCCGGCGACGTTGATCAC
>JBBDQX010000041.1:0-10662 GCA_040905765.1 Acetobacterales bacterium | reverse complement strand
GGCGCCGCCCTCGCGCGTCACGCCCGGCCTATCCACCCCGCAGACAGACCGCTTGCGGCACCGCCGCGCCGCGTGCGCGTGTGCCCCGGAGAGCCACATGAGAACCGCAACCTTCCTCGCCGCCGCCTGCGCGGCAGCCCTTGCCCTGCCCGCCGTCGCCCATACGCCGGCCGAGGGCCGGGACGCGCACGGCCTTAAGCGCCCGGCGCCCGGCCTGGCGATCCTCGCCGCCGCCGGTCACGACGCGCACGCCGGCCATGGCGACGCGGTCACCCCGGCCGTGAAGGCCGGCGACCTGGAGATCGTCGGGCCGTATCTCCGCGCGACGCCGCCCAACGCGCCCGTCGCGGCCGGCTACATGACCATCCGCAACACCGGCAAGGCACCGGACCGGCTGCTCGGCGGCTCGGCGGGCTTCGCCGGCAAGGTCGAGGTCCACGAGATGAGCATGGACGGCGGCGTCATGAGGATGCGCGAGGTCGGCAGCGGGCTGGAGATCCCGGCCGGCGGCGAGGTCGCGCTGGCGCCCGGCGGCATGCACCTGATGTTCATGCGGATGACCGGGCAACTGAAGGAGGGCGAGGCCCGCACCGTCACCCTGCGCTTCGAGAAGGCCGGCACGGTCGAACTGTCCCTCCCCGTCCGGGGCGTCCGGGGCGGCGAACACAGCGGGCACGATGGCCACGGCGGTCACGGATCCCGCTAGGGGGCGATCCCGCGGGCGGGGATACCGAGGCTTCTGCGCCCGACCCGCGCCATCGCGGCATTACGGCAACAAGACTGATGGAACCAAATCTCACCACTCCCGGTTGGAGCTGCCGGCGGGGCCCGATGGGGACCCCGCGGGGGCTCAACGGGGACAGGGGGTGCGATGGCCTCGAACGATCTCTTCAGGATGGTCAGCCTGAGGCACTCTCGGGCCGCCCGGCGGGAGGGGCAGCCGGCCCCTGGGCCCGATCCGCGCCTCCGCTACGGCCGCATCCTCGAGGCCCGGGCCGCTACCGAGGCCACGCCGCAGTCCCGCAAGCTCAGGGAGTTGAAGGCGCAGCACGCGCGGCTGACGGAAAAGGCGGCGCGGCTGGAGACGGTGCAGCGTGCCGTCATCGACACCTTCATGCGCGAACGTCAGGACCGGCCGGCGCCAAAGGCGGTGCGCCGCGCCGAGGCAGCCGCCGCGCGCGAAGCCGCCGCGGAAGCCGGTAGTGCGGCGATGCCGGCGATGGACCGTGCGCGGCTGGAGGAGAGCGTCGTCGCCCGCGTCGGCGAGGCGGAGGCGGAGCTCTTCCGGGAGGTCCTCGCGCGCATACCCGCCGAAACCCGGATCGACCTCCCGGAGGTGGTCGACCGCTTCGCCGGCACCGCCGTGGCCTACGACGCGAACGGCGTCTGCGCGCAGATCCAGGCCGTGGAGGACGACCTCTCCGAAGACCTGCCCACCGTGCCGGCGCAGCCCGTGCCCGAGGGCGAGCCGATCGTCGCCGCGGTCGGCTGGGGCGACCTGCTGGTGGCGCGCGAGACGCTGGTCGGCTACGACGCGCGGGAGATCGCGCACATCGAAAACATCCTCCCCGGCGAGACCAAGCTGCGCGAGCACCAGCGCCTGTCCCGCACCGAGGAAGTCCAGGAGTCCGAGACCGTCACCGAGCGGGAAACGGAAAAGGATTCCCAGACCACCGACCGCTACGAGCTGCAGGTCGAGAGCCAGCAGACGATCAGCAGCGACTTCTCGATCTCCGCCGGGGTGAACACCTCGGGCCAGTACGGCCTGACCCACGTCGACACCAGCCTCGACGCCGGCTTCTCCCGCAGCGAGTCCGAGTCCCGCTCGAGCAGCATCGACACCGCCCGCGAGATCGTCACCAAGGCGGTCGAGCGCACCTTCGAGCGCGTCCGGCGGCTGCGCCGCCTCACCCTCACCGAAGAGATCCGGGAGTTCAACCGCCACAAGCTGGCCAACACCGAAGGCTCGCCCGCCCCGGCGGCGGTCAGCGGCATCTACCTCTGGGTCGAGAAGATCCAGAAGGTCGAGCTCCGCCACTACGGCGCCCGCATGATGGTGGAGTTCCACGTCCCGGAGCCCGCGCTGTCGCTTCACGAACGCCGGACCGCTTCCGTTGTCCGCCGCCGGCTACCGCCCTTCGCGGTCTCCCCGTCGGGGATCCATCCCGGGAACTACATGTGCCTGGCGCAGCGCTACGGCGCGCTCGACGTCCAGCCGCCGCCGACGCTGTATATCGAGGTCGGCTACGGCTGGGTATCGAAGCTCAACGAGGACGACGAGCAGTGGGGCGAGGACCAGTTCACCTCGATGATCAGCGTCCCGGCCGGCTACCGCCCGACCTGGGCGAAGGTCGCGTGGAGCGGCCTCAAGGGCAAGGAGGAGAACCGCTCCTTCAACTTCTCCTTCTCGGTCGGCGGCAGGTCGCAGGGCATCGAGCACACCGTCGTCACCTACGACGGGGTGGTCCTGCAGTTGCCGGCCGCCGCCGACTGGCCGCAGGGCGTGCCGGTGTCCGGCCGCGTCCACGGCAGCTGGGACGGCGCCATGTACGTCCAGGTCACGCTGAGCTGCATGCGCACGTCCGAGGCGCTGGACGCGTGGCGACTCGCCACCTGGCAGGCGCTGCGGGCGGGCTACGAGGCGCTCGAGCGCAAGCTCGCGCAGGATGAGCAGCAGCAGGCCTATCAGCGCAGCCTGCTCGGCATCGACCCCGCCGAGGCGCCGGCCGCCGAGAACCGCCGCATCGAGAGGGCCGAGCTGCAGAAATGGGCGATCAAGTCGATGCGGCTGGTGCCGCAGAACTTCAACGCGGTCGAGCAGGTCGGCGAGTTCCAGGAGATCAGCCCCGTCCACGCCGACGCGCAGGCTCCGGTCGTGCGCTTTTACGAGGACGCCTTCGAGTGGGCGCACATGACCTGGTTCCTCTATCCCTATCACTGGGCACGCCGCGCCTCGTGGCGGATGCGCGCTGCCGCGACGGCCGTGGACCCCCAGCACCGCGCATTCCTGGAGGCCGGTGCCGCGCGGGTGATCGTGCCGGTGACGCCCGGCTTCGAGGACAAGGTGGCCTGGTTCCTCGACCCGTCGAACGCCGCCGCCGGCGAACTGGAGCGCATCCTGTCGCAGCCGCTCGGCACGCCGCCGGCCTCGGGCAACGAAGCCTTCCAGGACCTGTGGGTCGAGATCCTCACCGAGCGGCGGCCCGAGCTGGCGCGCGGCGCCGGCACCCTTGCCGTCGAGAACGGCAGCGCCCGGGTGACGGTCAATCCGCCGGCCAATCCCGACAGCCGGTGGCGCGTGAGCGCGCAGCGCGACCCGGGCCGGCAGCTCCACATCGCCGGCGACGTCTACGCGGTGGCCGCGGTCGTCGACGACTCGGCCTTCGACCTCGACCGGCCCTACGCGGGCACGACCGATCCCGAAGCGGCCTATGTCGCCGACAGCACGCCCTTCGGCCCGCCCTGGACCGTCAACGTGCCCACGTCGCTGGTGGTGCTGTCGGACAACGTGGCGGCGCTGAAGGCGCTGTGAGCCTGCGATGGCCGACCCCGCCGACCTCGAGCGGCAGTTGCAGCGGTTCCGCGACGCCACCCGGCTGAAGGACGAGGCGCTGAGGCTCCTCGCCGAGGTGCAGGAGACGCAGGCGCAGCGGTGGGTGCAGCTCCGCCGCGTCGTCGACCTCGCCGGCGACCAGTACGTCTCGATGCGGATCGATACGGTGGAGGAGAGCATCAGGGACCAGGGCGCGCCGCTGTGGCTCTCCTGCCTGCTGCACGCCGGGGCGATACTGCTGCCGCTGGGCGCCGCGGCGGGAGTCTTCGTCGTCGGGCTGACCAGGTCGACGCAGAGGATGCTCACCGCGTCCGACCGCGCCACCCTGGAGTTCACCGAGGAGCTTCTCGCGCTCGGGCACAAGATGCCCGCGCTCACCGCCGCGGCCGTGCGTATCCCCCAGGAAATCATCCGCACCGAGCTGGCGGTGGCGAAGTTCGCCAGGCTCTTCGAACCCGAACTGGCGGCCACGCTGCGCACCGCCGCGCACAAGGTCGCCGACGTCATCGGCAGCCAGCCTTTCAGGCAGGAGGCGGGCAAGCGGAGGTTCGACCGCACGGATGCGCCGCTCGTCGCGGTGAAGCGCTCGCTGCACGACTGGATCGACGCGCAGGTCCGGGCCGAGACCGCCGCGGCGCGGATGACGCGCGAGGAGACCGGCGACCTGTTCGAGATCGCCACCTCGCCGGAACCGCGAAAGGCGGCCGAGGAGGTCGCGAAGCAGGTCGCGAAGCGGCAGGCCGCACGCGCGCGGGCCGTTCCGCTGGGGGGCACGCAGCAGGGGACCATCCAGCACATCCCGCAGCCCGAGCCGGACAAGCTCCCGAAGACGCACAAGCATGCCACTGAGAGGCTGACGAAGCTGCGCGACAGGCTCAACGACGCCGCGCTGGAGAACGACCGGGTCCCCGAGGCGTCCGAGCTGCACGACCTCCAGCTCCTCGTGGAAGCGGCGATCTGGGCGAGCACCTACGACTTCACCCCGCGAACCCGCCGCGAAAACCTGAACAGGGACGACCCCAAGGTCCGGCAGTACTGGGTCGAGAGAACGGAACCGGCCCCGCTTCCCTCGGCCCTGTGGAAGAAGCTCGTCGAGCGTTACCCCGATCCCGACGAGAAGAAGTCCTTCAAGGACGCGGGCCGCCTGCAGCGGCTGGGGACTGTGGCGGAGCCCGCCGCCGCCTCGCGGGACGGATGGAGCCCCGAGGTCCGGCTTTCGCACTACTTCAGCCGCGTGCTCTACCCGCAGATCGCCCGCGAGAACGGTGAGATGGTCCGGCGGTTCGGCGCCCTGCGGGGTCGCTAGCCCAATGGCCGCGGATCACCCGCGCCTGTCGGGCGTTGGTGCGTGGACCGCACCGCACGGAGTGGCGACGATGGACGAACGAGACACGCATTGGGCAAAGCGCGCGCCCGGCAATCCCGACCCCGGCAACCCCGGCAATCCGCCGGACTATCCGCCCGACACGCCGGAGGCACCGCCGGACGGACCGGGCGGCCCGGAGGTTCCGCCGGTGGAACCGCCCGAGGTGCCGCCGCCCCGCGGATGAGAGGCGCCGGTGCCGGCCAGGTGGACGTCGATCCGTTCGATGAGCCGGATTAGCGCGAGCAGCCGCCGTTCGTGATGCATGCCGGCGCCGCCGCGCCGCGTCATCAGCCGGTCCTTGTAGTCCACCAGTTGTGCGCGCGCCTCCGCCAGCAGCGCCGCGGCGTTTCCGCCGTCGCTCACGGCGGCCTCGCCGCTACTCGTCCACCTCGAAGGTGATCTTCGCGTTGACGCGGTACTGGACCGTCCTGCCGTCCTCGACCATCGCCCCGGCCTCCTTGACGTCGAGCGACTTGATGCCCCGGACGCTCTCCGGGGCCTCGCTGACCGCCTGCTGCGCCGCCGCCTCCGGGCTCTCGGGCGACTGCGCCGGCACCTCGATGACCTTGTGGATTGGCATTGTCCCTGCTCCTTGCCGCGGGCACGTTTCCCGGTCGGGGAACGTGAGCGGCACCGGCGGGTTCCGTCGGCGCGCTAAATGAGGAACCAGACCGCCGTGCCCGCGGCGGCGGCCGCCGCGACGCCGGCGACCAGCATCAGCAGCCCGTCGTGCGCCAGCAGCGCCAGTCCGAACAGTGCGATCGCCGCCATCGGCGCGCTCGACACGAACGGCACGACTTCCAGCGGCGGCACCGCCAGCGCCAGCACGATGCATGCCGCCGCCGCGACCCGCACCGCCTGCCTGCCCGTCAGCGCCTCCAGCCGGCCGTGGAACCAGCGGTCCATCCGGCGCGCGACCGGCCGCATCCACGCCAGCCCCTTGCGCAGCCGCTCCGACGGGATCCGCCGGTCGGAGAGGATGCCGGGCAGCCAGAAATGCGTGCGGCCCCACACCATCTGGGCAGCGAGCAGGATGATGATCAGCGCCAGCAGCGTCGGCACGCCGGGGATGCCGCCCACCGGCGACAGCGCGATCAGCGCCGGCACCGTCAGGAACGGCCCGTAGCTGCGGCTGCCGAGCCCCTCCAGCACGTCGCCGACGGAAACCTCGCCATGCTCCTCCGCGACGCCTTCGATGGTGTCGAGGGTTCCCCCGACGCTGGTTGCCGCCTCCGCCATGCCGCCCCAACGGTCGCCGCGGGCGCCGGGTTCCGGGTCGGCGGTTCCCGGGTCGGCAGGGAGGCCGCGACGTTCGACGACCGTCCGGCGGTGAGGTGGCGGCCCTACCCCCTCCCCGCCACCTGCCGCCGCCGTTCCAGCACCGCCGTCAGCGGCACCAGGGCAATGCCGCGTTCCTTCAGCCCCACCTGCCATTCGCGCAGCGCCGTCAGCGTGTGCGGGCGGGGGTGGCCGATGGCGATGGCGGTGCCCTCGCGCCGGGCGATGTCCTCCAGCCGCGCCAGCTCGTGGTGGATCGTCCCGGGCGAATCGACATGGTCGAGGAACACGTCGCGCTCCACCGCCGGCACGCCCTCGGCGAGCGCCGCCGCGACGCCGACGCTGGCGGCCGTGGTGCGGGAATCGAGGAACATCATGCCGCGCGCCCGCAGTTCGCGCATCACCGTCGCCATGCCGGCCGGGTCGGCGGTGAACAGGCTGCCCATGTGATTGTTGATGCCGACGGCGCCGCCCGCTTCACCGACGACCGCGTCGATGCCGGCGCGCAGCCGGCGCAGCAGTTCCGCCTCGCCGAGCCCGAGCAGCAGCGCGTCCGGCCCCGGGTCCGCCACCCTGCCTTCCGGCTGCATCGGCACGTGCACCAGCACCTCGTGCCCGGCCGCCCGCGCCGCCGCGACATGCGCGCCGAGGTGCCGGCCATAGGGCAGGTAGGACAGCGTGTACGGCCCGCTCAGCGCCGCCGCGTCGCGCGTCGCCTCCTGGTCGACGCCGAGGTCGTCCAGCGCGATCGCCACCATCGGCCGGCCGCCGGTCTCCGGCGGCGGCGCCGCGAAGCGCCGCCAGGCCGGCTCCGGCCCGGCCGGCAGCATTGGCGCAGGCAACACCGGAAGCGGCCTTTCCTGCGGCCGCAGGATGCGTACCGGCTCGCCCATCAGGGCGGAGGCGTCGGCGTTCGAGCGGCCTCCCGGTGCGGAGGTGGCGGCCTGCGGGGCCGATGCCGCCGCCGGCTCCGCTCCCGGTCCGACCACCTCCGGCCCGAACAGCAGACCGGCCAGCGCGCCCAGCGCCACGCCGACCGCCAGCGTCGCCGCCGCGACCGTCGCGGTCGGGCGCCAGACCCGCTTCTTCTTCGCCGCCACGCGCGGGCGTTTCCTGCCGGCCTTGCTCATCGCTCGATACTAACCCTTTTCCACCCTCGGGTGGGGGCCCGGACCCTGACGGAAACCGTCCCGGTGCTGCAATAATTCGATAATTCTGGAATCATTGACATATACTCGCGCCGGCGCCATGAATCGTCCATGGACCTGATCAACGCGGCACAGGCGATGGAAGCCCTCGGCAACCCGACACGTCTCGCCATCTTCCGCCATCTGGTGGTGGCCGGGCGCAGCGGCGCGCCGGTCTCCGGGATCCAGCAGGCGCTGGACATCGCGCCCTCCACCCTGTCGCACCACATCGCCCGGCTGATGCGCCACGGCCTGCTCCGGCAGGAGCGGCGCGGCCGCACCCTGCTCTGCACCGCCGACTATGCCGCGATGAACGCGCTGGTTGGCTTCCTCAGCCAGGAATGCTGCGCCCGCGACGAATGCAACAGCGATTCCTGCGTCGCCGCCTCCGACATCGCGCCCGACGACGCCACCAACGTGAAGGATCCCGTCCGATGACCGCCCTCGCCCAGTCCGTCGCCAGTTCCGTCGGCCGCTTCGGCCGTGGCATCGATCGCGTCGCCCTCGGCATCGTCGCGGTGCTCGCGGTGATCGCAGTTGCTTTCCCGTATGGGCAATTTCAGGCTACCGTTGGCTTCACCGTCGACGCCCTGCTGAATATCGCGCCCTACCTGCTCGCCTCGGTGCTCCTCGCCGCCTGGCTCGGCGCCGCTGGAGCCGACCGGCTGATCGGCCGGGTCTTCCAGGGCCATATCGCCAAGGCGATCGTTGTCGCCGCTGTGTTCGGCGGGTTGTCGCCGTTCTGCTCCTGCGGCGTGATCCCGCTGATCGCCGCGGCGCTGGCGGTTGGCGTGCCATTGTCGGCGGTGATGGCGTTCTGGATCGCTTCGCCGCTGATGTCGCCGGACATGTTCCTCGTCACCGCCGGCGTGCTTGGCATGCATTTCGCCGTCGGCAAGACGCTAGCCGCCGTCGGCATCGGCCTGTTCGGCGGCTTCGCCACCCTGGCGCTGCAGCGCACCGGCGGGTTCGAGAACCCGCTCCGCCCTGCAGTCGGCGACGGCGGCTGCGGCGGGTCGGCCGTGCGCAACCCGAAGGACGTGGTCTGGCGCTTCTGGGAGGAGCCGGAACGCCGCGGCGTCTTCGCAGGCAAGGCAAGGCAGAACGGCCTGTTCCTCCTCAAATGGATGACCCTCGCCTTCATCCTCGAGAGCCTGATGCTGGCCTACCTGCCGGAGCAGACCGTGGCCCAGTGGCTTGGCCCCGACAGTACCTTCGCCCTGCCGCTCGCCGTGCTGATCGGCATGCCGGCCTACATGAACGGCTATGCCGCGGTGCCGCTGGTCGACGCGCTGATGCAGACCGGCATGGCAGTCGGCCCGGCGATGGCCTTCCTGCTCGCCGGCGGCGTTTCCTCGATCCCGGCGGCGGTGGCCGTCTACGCCCTGGTGCGGCTGCCGGTCTTCATGACCTACCTCGGCCTCGCCACCGTCGGCTCCGCCGTCGCGGGCCTGCTCTACGGCCTCGCGGTCTGAGCCGTCGCCCCACGTTACGATGGGCCTTGAAAGCTAGGACTACGCACCCATATCGGGAGGGCGATGGCCCGTGCCGCTAGCGGGTGCCGTCGCGCGCCCGGAAGGGAGCGATCGGAAAATGATGACAAAAGATGACATTCCGCCACCCGCGACGGCCGGAATCCGGCGTTCCGGCCTTGCTTGACCCCCCTTCCCCCTTGTGCTTTCTCTGCTTTTCGCTTGCCGGACGGGTTCGGGGCCCTGCGTTGACATGATCCTGCTGATCGATAACTATGACAGCTTTACTTGGAACCTGTTCCACTTCCTGGGCGAACTGGGGGCGGAGGTCGAGGTCGTACGCAACGACGCCCTCACCGCCGACGAGGCGCTGGCGAAGCGTCCCTCGGCGCTGGTCATCTCGCCCGGCCCCTGCGACCCCGACCGCGCCGGCATCTGCCTCGAGCTCGTCGAAAAGGCTGCCGGCAAGGTGCCGCTGCTCGGCGTCTGCCTCGGCCACCAGTGCATCGGCCAGGCGTTCGGCGGCGACGTCGTCCGCGCCGCCCCTATGCACGGCAAGGTCAGCAGCATCGCGCACGACGACGTAGGGCTGTTCGAGGGCATCCCCTCGCCCTTCGCCGCCACCCGCTACCACTCCCTCGTGGTGAAGCGCGAGACCATGCCCGGCTGCCTGCGCGTCACCGCCACCACCGAAGACGGCCTCGTCATGGCGCTGGAGCACCGCGACCTGCCGGTCTACGGCGTGCAGTTCCATCCCGAGAGCATCGCGTCGGAGCACGGCCACCGGCTGCTGTCTAACTTCCTCGGCCTCGCCGGCATGGAGCGTCGGGCGGCATGAGCCCCGACGCGCCCCCCTCCGACGCGCCCGACCCGCAGGCCATGAAGCCGCTGCTGGCGCGCGTCGCCGGCGGGGCCCCGCTGACGGAGGACGAGGCGGAGCAGGCGTTCGGCATCATCATGTCGGGCCAGGCGACGCCGGCGCAGATCGGCGCCTTCCTGATGGCGCTGCGCGTGCGCGGCGAGACCGTCGACGAGATTACCGGCGCCGCCCGCACCATGCGGGCCAGGGCGCTGTCGATGCAGGCGCCGGCCGGCGCCATCGACACCTGCGGCACCGGCGGCGACGCATCGGGCACCTGGAACATCTCCACCGCCGCCGCTCTGGTCGCGGCCGGCGCCGGCGTTCCGGTCGCCAAGCACGGCAACCGCGCCATGTCGTCGAAGTCCGGCTCGGCCGACGTGCTGGTCTCGCTCGGCGTCAACATCGACGCCGACATGGAGCTGGTGAAGCGCTGCCTGTGGGACGCGCGGATCGGTTTCCTGATGGCGCCGCGCCACCATTCCGCGATGCGCCACGTCGGGCCGGTGCGGATGGAGCTCGGCACCCGCACCATCTTCAACCTGCTGGGTCCGCTGGCCAACCCGGCCGGCACCACGCGGCAGCTTTGCGGCGTATTCTCCTTCGAGTGGGTGAAGCCGCTGGCCGAGGTGCTGCTGCGGCTCGGCGCCGAGCGGGCCTGGATCGTGCACGGCGGCGACGGCCTCGACGAGCTGACCACCACCGGCACCAGCGCGGTCGCCGAGGTGCGCGACGGCAAGGTCTCGACCTTCGAGGTAACGCCCGAGGACGCCGGCCTGCCGCGTGCGAAGCCGGAACAGCTGAAGGGCGGCGACGCCCATACCAATGCCGGCGCCCTGCGCGCCGTGCTGGGCGGCGAGCCCGGCCCCTACCGCGACATCGTGCTGCTCAACGCCGCCGCCGCGCTGGTCGTCGCCGGCAAGGCCGCCGACCTGAAGGAAGGCGTC
>JBBDQX010000040.1:0-10761 GCA_040905765.1 Acetobacterales bacterium | reverse complement strand
CCTCCGGCCGGCCCTTGGACGCGCTGCTGGAGGCGGCCTGGCTGCTGCCCGATGCCGAGGACAGGCACGCCGCGATGCTCCGCGCCCTCGGCGAGGGCGGGTCCGGCACCGTCCGGCAGCCCTACCGGGGCACCGACTCGCTCTGGGCCTACGCCGGCGCGCCCGGGCTCAACGTCGCGCTGTTGATGATCGTGCCGTTCGAGGAGATCGCCCGCGAAACCGACATCGCCGAGCGCCGCGCGCGCGAGCTGACGCGCCGCCAGCTCGCCATCGCCGGCGGCGCCCTCGCCACGGTCATGCTGATCGTCGTCGCGCTCGCCTTCGCCGGGGCGCGCAGCGTCACCCGTCCGGTGCGGACGCTGTTGCAGGCGGCGCGCGACGTCGCCGCCGGCGACTTCGACCGCCGCGTCGACATCCGCAGCCGCGACGAGTTCGGCGAGCTCGGCGCCGCCTTCAACGAGATGGTGCCCCAGCTCAAGGAGCGGATGGAGATACGCCAGTCGCTTGAGGTGGCGCAGGAGGTGCAGCAGCATCTGCTGCCGACCGAGGCGCCGGTCGCGCCCGGCCTCGATGTCGCCGGGCGCATCGACTACGCCGACGAGACCGGCGGCGACTACTACGACTTCCTGACGCCGCCCGACGTGCCGGAGGGCGAGGTCGGCATCGCCGTCGGCGACGCCACCGGCCACGGCGTAGCCGCGGCGCTGCTGATGGCCGGCCTTCGCGCCGGCCTGCGCAACGCGATGGTACGGCAGGACAGCCTCGACCTGCTCGCCGCCCGCCTCAACCGCCAGTTCGCGCGCGACGCCAAGGGCGGCCGCTTCATGACGCTGACCTACATGCAGATCGACGGCGTCGCCCGCGAGGCGCGCTGGATCAGCGCCGGCCACGACCCGATCCTGTTCTACGACCCCGTCGCCGACGCCTTCGAGGAACTGGACGCGCCCGACATTCCCCTCGGCATCGATCCCGAGCGCGCCTTTCGGGCCTGCCGGCGCGGCGGATGGCCGGACGGCGGCCTGCTGGTGTTCGGCACCGACGGCGTCTGGGAGGCCCGCAATCCGCACGGCGAGATGTTCGGCAAGGAGCGGCTGAAGGACGCCGTCCGCGCCCGCCGCGACGCCGGTGCCGCGGAGATCTGCGCCGCCATAGGCGAAGTGCTGGAGCGCTTCCGCGCCGGCCGCCCCGCCGCCGACGACGTCACCCTGGTGGTGGTGCGCTTCCTGCCCCCCTCCTGAGCCCGGCCTTCTCCTGCCCCGCCTGCGGGGTTCCACCGGCCGGGGGGTTGCGCGGCAGCCGACGGCCGGTGCTAAGCTTTCCGGAAGATCGCCAGACGATCGCGCCATTCCGGAGGATTTCCAGACGATGCCCGAGACGCTCCGCCGCCTGCTCGAGGCCGGCAAGGCTGACGATCCCGCCATCGGCGCTCCCGGCCGCACGCCGCTGACCCGGGACGGCCTGCGGCGGCACGTCGCCGAGACGGTCGCCGCCCTCAACGCTCGCGGCATCGGCCGCAACGACCGGGTCGCCATCGTGCTGCCGAACGGGCCGGAGATGGCCAGCGCCTTCCTCGCCATCGGCTGCGGCGCCACCACCGCGCCGCTCAACCCGGACTACCGCGCCGAGGAATACGAGTTCTACCTCTCCGACCTCGACGCGAAGGCGCTGGTGGTGCGGCAGGGCAGCGACTCCCCCGCCGTCGCGGTGGCGCGCAAGCTGAAGGTGCCGGTAATGGAGCTGGAATGGCGCGAGGACGATCCGGCCGGCGTGTTCCGCTTCGCCACGCCGGCGGACAAGGGCGCCGCGGTAGACAGCGGCCTCGCCGGCGGCGACGACATTGCCCTCGTGCTGCACACGTCGGGCACCACCTCGCGGCCGAAGATCGTGCCGCTCAGCCACGTCAACGTCACCACCTCGGCCCGCAACGTCGCGAAGACGCTGGCGCTGACGGCGGAGGACCGCTGCCTCAACATCATGCCGCTGTTCCACATCCACGGCCTGATCGCGGCGGTCTCCGCCTCGATGGCCGGCGGCGCCTCGGTATGGTGCGCGCCCGGCTTCAACGCGCTGCGCTTCTTCTCCTGGCTCGATGAGGTCGCGCCGACCTGGTACACCGCCGTGCCGACCATGCACCAGACGATCCTCGCACGCGCGCCGCGCAACACCGATTCGGTGGCGAAGGCGAAGCTGCGGCTGATCCGCTCCTCCTCGGCCTCGCTGCCGCCGCAGGTGATGAAGGCGCTGGAGGAGACCTTCGGCTGCCCGGTGATCGAGTCCTACGGCATGACCGAGGCGGCCCACCAGATGGCCTCGAACCCTCTGCCCCCGGCCGAGCGCCGGCCGGGCAGCGTCGGCATCGCCGCCGGCCCCGAGGTCGCGATCATGGACGGCAAGGGCAAGCTGCTGCCGCCGGGCGAGACCGGCGAGGTGGCGATCCGCGGCCGCAACGTCACGAAGGGCTACGAGAGCAATCCCAAGGCCAACGCCGAGGCCTTCACCGGCGGCTGGTTCCGCACCGGCGACCAGGGCGTGATGGACGAGGCCGGCTACCTGCGCATCACCGGGCGCATCAAGGAGATCATCAACCGCGGCGGCGAGAAGGTGTCGCCGCTGGAGGTCGACGAGGCGGTGATGGACCACCCGGCGGTGGCGCAGGTCGCGACCTTCGCCATGCCGCACGACAAGCTCGGCGAGGAGGTGGCCTGCGCCGTCGTGCTGCGCGACGGCGAGAAGGCCAGCGAGCAGGAGATCCGCGACTTCGTGGCGAAGCGGCTCGCCGACTTCAAGGTGCCGCGCAAGGTGGTGATCCTCGACGAGATCCCGAAGGGCGCCACCGGCAAGCTGCAGCGCATCGGCCTCGCCGACAAGCTGGGGCTGGGGGCCGCGGCGGCGCAATGAAGGTCTGCATCTACGGCGCCGGCGCCATCGGCGGCTTCCTCGGGGCGGAGCTGGCGCTCGCCGGCGCCGAGGTCTCGCTGGTCGCGCGCGGCCCGCACCTCGCGGCGATGAAGGCGAACGGCCTGACCCTGATCCGCGACGGCGAGACCCGCACCGCGAAGGTGAATGCCACCGGAGAGCCCGCCGAGCTCGGCCCGCAGGACTACGTGATCGTCACGCTGAAGGCCCACTCGGTCCCCGCCGTGGTGCCGAAGCTGCAGCCGCTGCTCGGCCCCGACACCGCCGTCGTCACCGCGGTCAACGGAATCCCGTGGTGGTACTTCCACGGCCTTCAGGGCCCGTACGAGGACCGCCGGCTGGAGAGCGTCGATCCCGGCGGCGTGCAGTGGGACGGCATCGGGCCGGAGCGCGCCATCGGCTGCGTCGTCTACCCCGCCGCCGACGTGCCCGAGCCCGGCGTGATCAACCACATCGAGGGCGACCGCTTCAGCCTCGGCGAGCCCGACGGTTCCCGGTCGGAGCGCGTGCAGGCGTTGTCGAAGGCGCTGATCGCGGCCGGCATCAAGGCGCCGGTGCGCCCGCGCATCCGCGACGAGATCTGGGTCAAGCTGTGGGGCAACCTCAGCTTCAATCCGATCAGCGCGCTGACCGGCGCGACCCTCGACGTGCTGTGCACCGACGACGACACCCGCCCCGTCGCCCGCGCGATGATGGTCGAGGCGCAGGCGATCGGCGAGGCGCTCGGCGTCAAATTCGCCATCGACGTCGACAAGCGCATCGACGGCGGCGCCGCGGTCGGCACGCACAAGACCTCGATGCTGCAGGACCTCGAGCGCGGCCGCCCGATGGAGATCGACGCCCTCGTCACCGTGGTGCAGGAGCTCGGCCGCCTGACCGGGACGCCGACACCCGCCATCGACACCGTGCTGGCGCTGGTCCGCGCGCGGGCGCGGCTGGCGGGATGCTACCCTGAGTAGCCTGACCGGAGCGGGCCGGGGATTTCCCGACATCGCGGTGGTATTTCCGCTATGGTGGCGGCTGAACCGAAATTCCTCCGCATACGGGTGTCGAAGTGGCAAAGAAGTCTGGCGCGAAGAGCGCCGCTGCCCCGAAGAAGGCCGGAGCGAAAGTGGTCAGGGAAATCGACGTTTCCTCGATGACCGACCCGCAGCGCCTCCGCAACCTGATGCAGAATGCCCGCGGTCTCGGCCGCGAGGACATGTACTGGAAGGCGTTCGAGCGCCTCTGCGACCTCGAGGGCGAGGACGAGGACGATCCGCTGCACCGCGAGTTCGCCCGCATCCTCATGGCCTACGAGCAGCTGGTGACCGAGAAGGACGGCAAGCGCACCGCCGCCTCGCGCACCCGACAGAAGATCAGGCGCAAGGGCGTCGAGCCGTCGCTGGAGGACTGGGCGCTGGCGCCGCAGCCGAGCGAGGGATTCGCGCTGCTGATGGACCACGGCCTCGAGTCGCTGACCGGCGAGCATCTGGTGGTGAAGTACGCCGACCGCTTCTCCGGCAAGGCCGTGGAAGCCGCGAAGGCCCGGCTCGAGGCGCATGTTCCGCCGCCGGAGCCTGAGCCCGCCCCGCAGGCGGTGGCCGCCACCTCCTGACGGCCGTCCGCCGGCGGACCGCGAGCCTTGCCGGCACCCGACCCTTCGGCGCGCTACCCGCTCGGCCCCGACGCCGGCGTGGTGTTCCTCAAGAACGTCGTCGACAACCCGCAGATCGAGGTCGGCGAATACAGCTATTACCACGACTTCGACGACCCGCCCGGCTTCGAGCGCAACGTCCGCTACCTGTTTCCCTTCGTCGGCGACCGGCTGGTTATCGGCCGCTTCTGTGCCATCGGCGCGGGCGCCACCTTCGTGATGAATGGCGGCAACCACGTCACCGACACCGTCTCCGCCTACCCCTTCGGCATCTTCGGCGGCGACTGGGCGCGGGCGATGCCGGAGGCCTGGCCGCATCACGGCGACATGGTGATCGGCAACGACGTCTGGATCGGCTTCCGCGCGACGCTGCTGCCCGGCGTGACGGTAGGCGACGGCGCCATCGTCGGCGCGTGCAGCGTGGTCGCGGCCGACGTCCCGCCCTACGCCGTGGTCGCAGGCAACCCTGCCCGGGTCGTCCGCATGCGCCACGGCGAGGCCGACGTAAACCGCCTTCTGTCGCTGCGCTGGTGGGACTGGCCGATCGACAGGATCACCGCCTGCGTCCGCGAGATCGCCCTCGGCGACCTCGACGCGCTGGAACGCGCGGCGGCGCGCTGAAGCGGATACGCAGAAAGGAACCCCGCCGAAGCGGGGTTCCGGTCTTCCTCGCCCTGCATCGCCGGCAGGAAACGGCCGCCGGCGATGCGAGGGATCAGCCCTCGGGGGGCAGGATCACGCTGTCGATCACGTGGATCACGCCGTTCGAGGCGGCGACGTCGGCCGTCACGACATTGGCGTCGTTGACCTTCACGCCCTGCCTCGCGTCGACGTCGATCTTCGCGCCCTGCACGCTGTCGACCATCATCTCCTTGCCGGCGATGTCGCCCGACATCACCTTCCCGGACACCACGTGGTAGGTGAGGATAGACACCAGCTTGTCCCGGTTCTCGGGCTTGAGCAGGTTCTCGACCGTGCCCTCCGGCAGCTTGGCGAAGGCGGCGTCGGTCGGCGCGAACACCGTGAACGGTCCCTCGCCCTTCAGCGTATCGACGAGACCGGCCGCCTGGACGGCCGCGACGAGGGTGGAGAAGTTGCCCGCGGACACCGCGGTGTCGACGATGTCCTTCGCCGTTGCGGCGGTGGCGGAAATCGACACCGAAGCCGCCACGAGGGCGGCGGTCATCATGCTCTTCAGACGAGTCATCGAAACTCTCCGTACAATAAGTTATTGCGGTCCCGCCGTTCATCCGGCAGGTATCGGCAATTAGTACGGAGGCTGTTCCGGACCGGATTAATAACTCTTAATTTATTATTTATTATTTATTATTTATTTTGCAGAACTAAGTAATTACGAGCGCCAAATCCACGCGGATCACCCGCTCACGCGAAGTTCATCGGCATCGCCGACCGGCGCTCACTCCAGCCGCCACCTTCGCTAAGGCAGCGCCTCTCAATACACCAGCGCCTGCCCGTCCCGGCGCGGGTCGGCGGCGGCGGTCCGGGTGCCGTTGTCCAGCACCCTGATCGCCCCGGCGCTGCCCGGCCCGCCCCACGGGCCGACCTTCTTCGGCGCGTGGCCGCGGCGGTCGAGATCCGTGATCGCTTCCTCGCCGAAGCGGTCCTCGACGTTCAGCGCGTGCACGTCCTTGCGCGGCCATGACGAGGTCATCCGTCCCTGCACATGGGTCCAGCGCGGCGCGTGGATCGCCTCGGTCACGGTGTAGCCCTGGTCGACCACCGCCGAGATCACCTGCAGGTTGGTCTGCACCTGCGTATCGGCGCCCGGCGTGCCGCAGCACATCTCCAGGCTGCCGCCCGCCTCGGCCGGGCCGTCGAACAGCATCACCGGGTTCATCGTCTGGCGCACCCGCTTGCCGGGCTGCAGCAGGTCGGCGTGCTCCTTCTCGATGTGCCAGTAGTTCATGCGGTTGTTCAGCAGCATCCCGGTCCCCGGGCAGATCACCTGCGACCCGAAGCTCGACGACAGGCTCTGCAGCCCGTCGACCGCGTTGCCCTCGGCGTCGACCACGCAGTAATGCGTGGTGTCGGAGACCAGCTCCTTCGCCCGTGCGTCCTTGCGGTGGAAGCGCTTGGCCTCGTCCGGCGCGCGCTCCATGAACGCCCAGGGGTCGCCCTCCGTCACGCCGGTCGCCGCCCGCTCGGGGTCGATCAGCTTCGCCCGCTCGGCGGCGTAGGCCTTCGACACCAGCCCCTCGATCGGCACGTCGACGAAGTCGGGGTCGGCCAGGTACGCCTCGCGGTCGGCGAAGGCCAGCTTCTTCGCCTCGACCATCAGGTGGATCGCCTCCGCCGTGGTCAGGCCGAGCGCCGCCATGTCGAAGTGCTCGATCATGTTGAGCTCCTGCAGCAGCACGTGGCCGGAGGAGTTCGGCGGCGCCTCGTACACCGTATGGCCGCGGTAGGTGGTGGAGATCGGGCTCTCCCAGCGCATGTGGAAGCGCGCCAGGTCCTCCTTCGTCACCAGCCCGCCGGCCGCCTCCATGTAGGCCGCCAGCTTCTCCGCGATTGGCCCCTTATAGAACGCGTCGCGCCCGCCCTTCACGATCTCGCGGTAGGTCCAGGCGAGGTCCGGGTTGCGGCGCAGGCCGCCCGGCGCCAGCGGCCTGCCGCCCGGCGCGAACACCGCCGCCGCGGCCGGGTCGGTGTGCATCAGCTCGCAGTTCTTGGCCAGCCTGCACTGGAAATGCGTCTGCGGCACGCCGGCCTCGCACCACTCGATGGCCGGCGCCACCACCTCCTCCAGCGACAACCGGCCATAGCGCGCATGCGCCGCCAGCAGCGCGTCGCAGATGCCGGGCACCGAGGTCGACAGCGCCCCCTTGGTGACGATGCCGTCGCGGAACCGCTCCGGCGTCGCCGCCATCGGCGCGAAGCCGCAGCCGTTGGCGACCTCCACCGTGCCGCGCGCCTTCATGTGCACCATCATGAACCCGTCGGCGGCGATGCCCGAGCCCTGCGGCTCCGTCACCCCCAGCGCGAAGCCGATGGCGACCGCCGCGTCCACCGCGTTGCCGCCGGCCCGCAGCATCGTCATGCCGGCCAGCGAGGCCATCGGATGGTTGGTCACGACAGCCCCCTGCGCACCCATGCGCAACGGGGCCCAGGCGTCCGTGGTGACGCCGCCGGGGGTGTTGTTGGTCATGGACGGGTGCTCCTGCCGGTTCCGATCCCGTCCACAATAGCGCCGCCACGAGCATGCTCAATCGGGATCGGTCGTCGCACGTTCGCCACGCATGGGTCGTCCCGTTCCCTCGACTCCCGAGCCGCCCTCCGATCCAATGTGTTGCCGACTTCGCGAGCGTCCCTGCGCGACGGTCGGCGGATGACGGATCGGGGAGATTGAAATATGCCCTGTAACGCATATATTCATGACCATGATGCCTTATGCAGCAAGAACCATCGTCTGCGCAGAGGCCGTCGATGAGCGGGCCGCCGTGGACCTGCCGGGTCGATCCGCAGGGCGATTTCGCCCGCCGCTACCGCGAACTCGCCGCAGAGGCGCCCGGTGCGGTGGACCGGCTGCGCGCGCGGCTGCTCGCCTTCTGCAAGGCCCCGCGGTCGCACGGACAATTCCTCCGCGGATCCAGCGACGGGCGCCGCGAGCGCTGGCTGGTGCCGCCGCCGCTGTCGGCCGGGCTGCTCGACGAGCTGGTGGCGGTCGTGGAAGTCGAACCCGGCCCGGCGCTTGCGGTGCCGCTGCGGCTGCACGAGATCGGCGCGCAACCGCCGCAGGCGCTGGTCGACGGCGAGACGCGGCGGGCGGAGGCCGACTATGGCATCTGACCCCGCGACCGCACCGCATCGGGGACATGAGGGAGAGGCAATGACCGGCGACATGAAGGACTTCAACGCCTTCGCCGAACAGGTCGAGGGCGAGGTGCCGGCCCTGCGCGAACAGCGGGCCATCCGCGAGGAGGCGCAGGCGTTCCAGCAGCGCGTGCGCGAGCGGCTGCGCCGCCAGCGCGGCCGCACACCGCAGGAGGAGGTCGCCCGCCGCATGGGCCTGCGCCACAACTCGACCGTCTCGCGCATCGAGAAGGGCGACGGCGACCTGACGCTGGAGACGATCTACCGCTACGCCCGCGCTCTTGGCCGCGTGCCGGTGCTGGTGCTCGCCCCGGCGGCCGGCGAGGCATCCGCCAGCGACCAGCCGGCGGAGGCACCCGCCTATCCCCTCGCGGCCAGCCACGAACGCATCCTCGAGCGGCTCAGCGACGACCTGGTGCAGAGCTACGGCGAGATCGGCCAGGCCTACGCCCCGGCCCGCACCGCCGAGGGGGAGTGACCGGGCCATGTTCGGCCTCGGCACCGGCGACGCCCTCGGCCTGATCGGCTCGCTGCTGCTGCTTTACGCGCCCGGCCGCGACCAGGTGCTGCGCCTCCGCGTATGGCGCCGTTCCGCCCCGGCGACAAAGCCGGCGCCGGACAGCCTCCAGGCGCAGGACCCCGCCATCGCCGCCGGCTACGAGAGCCGGCGCAACCGCTGGAACTTCCAGGACAGCCTGACCATGTCGGCCGGCGCCATCCTGCTCGCGCTGTCGTTCTGGGTGCAGGAGTGAGGCAGTAGCTGGCCGGCGGCCCCTATCCCTTCGCTCCTTCAAACCGGGCAACGGCATCCAATACAGCAGGAATTTCGCCAACTCCTGATATGACCTTGGGAACAAGGAACATATTTCGCGGCGACATGAATCGGCGGAATCGTTGTAAAAGCCAGTCGTATTCCGCTTCTTCGACCTTCACCCGTTTGCGGTCCGAGACAGATTCGATATGACAGACCTTCCATCCTGCCTTATTGATATGCCTCTTCGAAATACTTCCGCCACCAACAAAACTGATTGGGACGTATTTAGTTAAGTTATCAGAATCCCACGCGGATAAGTCGGGTATATGTCCGAGCAACGCTTGGTGAAAGGCCCAACTGGCGGGAGAATTATCCGTAAACAGCAGCCGCCTCCCGCAGGTTGCTACCGTCAAATCGCCGCGCCGCCGAATGTCTCTGAACAATAGCGGTAGGTCGGAGTCCACCCATCGGTCGATAAACTCATCCCACTCCTTAAGCGTGTCGGCGCTGGGTCTCGGCCGATGGGCCGAATTCGCCCACTTGTGCCCCAGTTTCTCCAGAAGACAGGAAAGCTCATCGACACCGGTATTCGGCGCGAACTTCTCCAGCATCCACCCTTTCCCCCAAGCCACCAACTACGATCCGAGTCGATGCTACGCCGACGCGTGCCTCCGTAGCGCCCAACGCGGCGGCGTCTGTGCCATCCGCCCCCGCGGCCAAGCCCCGCTCGCCCGAGTTTTCGCCTAATTCCACCGCCCGACCCCCGCCCCGCCACCAGGCTGACGGCGACTGGCCGGTGCAGCGCTTGAACGCGGCTTCGGACTCGCACCCGATCTCGCGGGCGACCTGCGTCAGCGGCGACAAATGGTGGCCGCTACCGCAAAGGTCGGCGGTCAAGGGAAACTTCTCCGTCCTCGCACCGCAGGATGAAGGAAGCCTCGTTTTCGTCCTTCTCCACGAACCATGTACGCTCACATCCGCAAATGTGCGCCTCCCCGTCCGGCACGACACGTTGCTCCCCGCAATCCCAGCACCAGAAAGCGAAACTGTGGCATACGTCGCATTTGCCGGTGAAGATGATCGCCCAGCCAAAGCCGACGGGGATGGGAAACTGCCCGTCCCAAAACACCAACCCTTGCGTCTTCCGCGCCTCGATTTTACACAACGGACAAGAATCTATCGCCGCATGATCCAACTCCAAGGCTTCGTCGCCGGACAATAGCCGAATGTTGATGATCTGCTGCGCCCTGGCAAGGGCCGCCTTGGTATGTCCATTCGAGCATACGATGACCCCTCGCGAAGCGCCGACATCGCGCATGAGACCTTCAAAGGCCTCGATGTCCTTCACGTCTATTTTCCGCTTTCGCAGTTTAGCGTCGTAGATCACACGGCGTTCTTGGTCGTCCGGCCACCGGGCATCCACGAGAATGTCGATCTGACGCTTGACGCCGCTGAGGCGGCCGAGAAGGGAGGCGTTCGGCAGAACGGTCGCATCCATGCCTGCGGCTTCAACCTCGAAACAGGCGGCCACACGCTCGTAGGTTCGCCAATCAGGAACGGGCGGCATTGGGCTAGCACTACTTTGGCACTTTAGAATTGATGACGTTTGCGAACAGCTTATCAC
>JBBDQX010000039.1:0-11249 GCA_040905765.1 Acetobacterales bacterium | reverse complement strand
GGCTCGACCCGCGGCGGTACTTCGCCGGGGCGGCGCTGGCCGCGGCCGGCGCGAACGCGGCGATCCTCATCGTCTCGCCCGACTCCGCGGCGACGCCGCTGCTGCGCTTCGTCACCGGCATGTGCATGGCCGGCATCTATCCGGTCGGCATGAAACTGGCCGCCACCTGGGCGAAGGGCGACCTCGGGCTGGTCGTGGGCATCCTGGTCGGCGCGCTGACCGTGGGATCGGCGTCGCCGCACCTGTTCAACGCCGTCGGCGGCATCGACTGGCGCTTCACCCTGGCGCTGACATCGCTCGCCGCCCTCGCGGCGGCCGGGCTGATCCTGCTCGCCGGCATCGGACCGAACACCGCCCCGCGACGACCGTTCGAGCCGGCGGCGGTGCTGGCGGCATGGCGCTCGCCGGCGCTGCGCCTCGCCAATATCGGCTATCTCGGGCACATGTGGGAGCTGTACGCCATGTGGGCCTGGCTGGCGGTGTTCCTGCAGGCTAGCTTCGCCCTGTCGATGGACGCGGCAGACGCGGCGCTGTGGGCGAAGCTCGCCACCTTCGCGGCGATCGCCGCCGGGGCGGCCGGCTGCATCGGCGGCGGTCTGGTCGCCGACCGGGTCGGGCGGACGCGGCTGACCGCCGGCGCGATGGCCGTGAGCGGCGCGTGCTGCCTGCTCGCCGGGCTGCTTTACGGCAGCGAGCCGCTGTGGCTGGTCGCGCTTTGCATCGTCTGGGGCGTCGCCATCGTCGGCGATTCAGCGCAGTTCTCCGCCAGCGTCGCCGAGCTGTCGCCGCCCCACCTCGTCGGCACCATGCTGACGGTGCAGACCTGCGCCGGCTTCCTGCTGACTCTGGTCACCATCCACCTGATGCCGGTGCTGGCCGGGGCGGCGGGCTGGCCGCTGGCGCTGGCGACCCTGGCGCTCGGTCCCGCCGTCGGCATCTGGGCGATGCTGGCGCTGCGCCGCCGGCCCGAGGCGGCGCGCATCGCAGGCGGCAAGGGTTAAAACCCGTAGAGCGCTGCCGGATTGTCGGCCAGGACCATGCGCCGGGTCGCCTCGTCCGGCGCCCAGTCGAGCAGCAGGTCGAGCAGCACCGCCGCGTCCGGCTTCGACCCGCCGCGCAGGCCGGTGTGCGGCCAGTCGGTCGCCCAGACCAGCCGCTCCGGCGCATGCGCGACCAGCGCGCGGGTCAGCGCGCCGATGTCGGCGTAGCCGGGATAACCGTCCTTCGACGACAGGTAGGGCGCCGACAGCTTGACCCAGCAGCGACCGCCGTCGACCAGCCGCAGCAGCGCCCGGAAACCGGGCGACTCCGTCGTGCCGGAACCGTGGAAGCGGGCGGTGTGGTCGATCATCAGCGTGCCGGGCAGGTCGCGCAGCGCCGCCTCGTGCTCGGGCAGATCGTGGCCGTCGAGGCGGAGCTGGACGATCCAGCCGAGCGGGCCGGCACGCTCCGCCACGTCGCGCATCGCCGCGACCGGCAGCGCATCGCCCGGTGCCATCTGGAAGCGCACCCCGCGGAAGCCGGCGCCGGTCAGACGCTCGAATTCCGCGTCCGTGGTGCCGGAGGGCGACAGCTTGGCGATGCCCCGCGCGTTGCCGGGCCCGAGGCGGCGGATGGCGTCCTCGGCGCAGGCGTTGTCGGTGCCGTAGGGGCTGGCCTGCACGATCACCGTCCGCGTCAGGCCGAGCCGCCGCTGCACCGCCATCCAGTCGTCGACGGTGGCGGCGTCCGGCACATAGGGCGCGCTCTTCGAGAACGGGAAGCGCGTATCGAAGATGTGGACGTGGCAGTCGCAGCTTCCCGGCGGCGCGACGAGCCGGGGCCGCGCCTCGGCGACGGCGGAAGACCGGGTCATAGGGACGTTTCCACTGACGGGCACCGGCCATCGTCGACCGGCGCATAGAGGGTGAAGGGCTTTTCGTAGCCCTTCAGCTCGAACTCGCCGACGCGGACGAGGAAGTCGCCGCCGTGGCGCGCGAAGGACTCGCTGACCATCAGCACGCGCTCGCACCGCTTGGCGGCGTCGGCGATGCGCGCGGCCTCGTTGGCTGCGCTGCCGATCACCGTGAACTCCAGCCGCGAGCCGACGCCGACGTTGCCGTACAGCACCGTGCCGACGTGCAGCCCGACGCCCTGGCGGAACGGCGGCCGGCCGGCGGACTGGCGCTGTGCGTTCAGTTCGGCCAGCCGGCGCTCGGCCTCCGTCACCGCGCCGAGGGCGCGGCGGCAGATCTGCGGCACGTCGCCGTCGGGAATGGGGAACACCGCCAGCGCGGCGTCCCCGACGAAGCGCAGGATCTCGCCCCCCGCATCGAGGACGGCGCCGCCCGCGCAGTCGAAATAGGCGTTGATCTCCTTGAGGTAGGCTTCCTCGGAAATGCCCCTGCCGAGGCCGACCGAGCCGCGCAGGTCGCTGAACCAGATCACCGCCTCGAGCTTCTTGCCGTCGCCCCGCTTGATGCGCCCGTCACGCACCTCGCGGCCGGCGCCGAGGCCGAGGTAGGTCGACAGGATGGTGCGGGTCTCCTGATGGCTGATGCGCATCTTGCAGGCCACCGCGATGCTGCGCAGCAGGGTGCGCAGCCCGGTCAGGTCGGCGTCGGTGAAGCCGCCCGCGCGCTTGGTCATGAACGACATGAAGATCTCGTTGGTGCCGATGGCGCTCTCGGCATCGGTGACGAACGGCACCATCGCACCGAGATAGTCGGTGCCGCCGGAGGCCGCGAACTCCTCCAGCAGCGGGAAATCGAGCAGCGCCCCATCGCCGGCGAGGCGGCGGCGCAACGTCGGCAGCTGCTTCTCGTACAGCCAGTGGAACGGACTGTCCTGCCACTGCGGACTGCCATGGCCCATCAATTCGGTAAAGACCACCTCCTCGATGCCGGTCTCCTGCCGCCAGGTGTAGCCGACGCCCTCATAAAGAGGATGCAGGGTGTCGAAGCCGATGTTGAAGCGGGCGATGGGGATGCCGGCCGCGAGCAGGCGTGCGACGAGGCCACCGACGAGTTCCCGGATCGACACGTCGCGCAGCGCGCAGTCGAGCAGCCAGTCCTCAAGTTCAAGCAGCGCGGTGTCGGTCGGCCGCGGCTCCGGCGACGGCGAGTGCATCAGCGTCATGAGACCGGCTCCCCGTCCAGCGACTCCGCAGCAAGGGCCGCATTATGCCGGCTGGGGAGCGCCTCGTCGCGCTCCCCGGGCGAGCTCAGGGGTAGTAGCAGAACTGCATCGACATGTAGCCGGTCTCGGTCCGGAACGGCCCGTGCGGCACGCCGGGCTGGCGGCAGACGTAGCTGTGCTTCGTCACCCGGCCGACGATGCGGCCGTCGGCGGGGGCGTAGCACAGCAGTTCGCCCTCCAGCGCGATCACCTCCTCGACGAAGTCGTGCGTCGGCACCGACTCCAGCACCGTCCCCGGCGCGAAGCGGGTGATGGTGGTGCGATGGCCCTTCTTCGCCACCTCGTCGAGGCCGCCGGCGAGCACCTTCACCTTGACGCCGGCGGGGTAGCCGGGCGGCGTCTCCCAGCCCTCGGTCATGTCGATCACTGCGAAGTCGAAATGCGGCTTTACGGGCACGGCGGCCTCCTCTGGCTGACAGGGTTGCAGCTTCCACCTCCGGAGGGGGCGTGGCAACGGGAACGCATGGCGGCTAGCCTGCCCCGGCCATGGAAACCGCGACCGTCATCGGCCGCGCCGTGCGAACCGCCGCGGCACTGGTCCTGCCGGCGCTCCGCTGCGCCGTGCGCGTAGACGCGACGGACTCGATCCGCGCTACAGGGGCGGCTGACCCTCGACCGCGAAGCCCACGCGCAGCACCACCTGGTAGTGGCCGACGCGGCCGTCCTCGATATGGCCGCGGGTCTGCACCACCTCGAACCAGCGCATGTGGTCGGTCCCCTCCGACGCCCGTGCCAGGGCCGTGTTGATGGCGTCCTCGACGCTGTCGCGCGACGAGCCGACGAGTTCGATGATCTTGTAGACGTTGTCTTCCATTGTTCCCTCAATCCTCGCTGGGTGTCGCATCAACGGTTCGGCACGGGCGAGGGTCCGGGAACGGCCGCTCTCTTCCGTTGACGACAACTTTGTCATACAATAGCATTATCTCGACCAACGCTGGCGCCCGACCCGGAAAGCGCCGCATCCATCCAGGGACGTCCGTTCGTCTTGCCTAAAATCGCCGCCATCGATGTCTGTCTCGCGCGGGTGCCGCTCGACACACCCGCCCGCTTCTCGACGCGCACGGTGACGGCGCGCGAATACTGCCTGGTCCGCGTCCGGTCGGAGGACGGCCACTTCGGCCTCGGATACAGCTATGCCGTGAACAACGCCGGCAGCCTGATGACGTCCGTCGTCGCGGACATCCTGGCGCCGAAGGTCGTCGGCGACGACTCCTGCCGAACCGAGGGCATCTGGCGCGATCTCTATCAGGAGGTGCTGCTGCTGGGCCGTACCGGGGTGGTGATGCGGGCGCTGAGCGCCCTCGACATCGCGCTGTGGGACCTCAACGCGCGCAGCGTCGGACTGCCGCTGCACCGCTATCTCGGCGCCACCGTGCTGGACAGGGTGCCGGCGTACGGCAGCGGCGGCTACTACTGGCCGGGCAAGGGCCTCGGCGACCTGGCGCGCGAGATGCGCGGCTTCGTCGAGGCGGGCCACGACGCGGTGAAGATGAAGATCGGCAACCTCGATCCGGCCGGCGACGAGGCCCGGGTGCGCGCCGCGCGCGAGGCCATCGGCCCCGACGTGCACCTGATGCTCGACGCCAACAATGCCTGGGCCGACCTGCCGACGGCGCTGACCTACATGGAGCGCCTGCAGGACTACCGGCCCTACTGGATCGAGGAGCCGTTCCTGCCCGACGACATCGACAACCACGCCCGCCTGGCCGAACGCATTCCGACCATGGTGGCGACCGGTGAGATCGAGGCCGGACGCTGGCGCTTCAAGGAACTGCTGGACAAGCGGGCGGCGGCGATCGTGCAGGTCGACGCCATCGTCTGCGGCGGCATCACCGAATGGCGGCGCGTCACCGCCACGTCGGCCAGCTACGGCGTGCCGGTATCGCCCCATGCTTGGCACGACATCCACGTCCACATGGTGGCGAGCGCCCCGAACGCGACCTGGGTCGAGTTCATGCCGGACGACAGCGTGGTGAATTTCCGCCGGCTGATCGACACCCAGCTCGTGCTGGAGGACGGCCACCTGCTGCTGCCGCAGACTCCGGGGCTGGGCTTCGATTTCGACGCGGATGCGCTGGAGGCATACGCGGTGCGAGCCGACGGCGCCGTATGGCGCCGGACCGGCTCTGCCTAGAGCGGTATCGCTCCACTGAAAGCCGCAGGCTCAGAATGGCGTTGGGATCCCTCCTTCGCTTTCTCATTGCCAACACGAACGCCTGACGCACCTCATCAAGCCCCAACGAGTGCCTTGATTGGGCGCAGATCCTAGACGGCTCCCTCCTCGCGCAGCGCCGCTATCTTCTTTGCGTCGTAGCCGAGTTCCTTCAGCACCGCGTCGGTGTGCTCGCCGGCTTCGGGCGTCGCCGTCCTCAGCTTCTTGGTGAACCCCGAGATGTTGTTCGGCTGTGCCACCAGCCGAATCTCGCCGAGCGCCGGATGATTCACGGGCTGCGCCATGCCTAGGTACTGCACCTGCGGATCCGCGAAGGTCTGGTCGATGGTGTTGATCGGCCCGCACGGCACCCCGGCCTCGTTCAGCTTCGCGACCCACGCCGCGCTGGTGTCGGTCCGGGTGATCTCCGAGATGCGAGCGTTGATCCGCTCGCGGTCCTTGGAGCGGCCGGGCCCGTTCTGGATCTCCGGGTCGGCCAGCAGGTCGTCGGCGCCGAGCGTCTCGCACAGCGCCGTCCACAGGTTCTGCGCGGTGGCGGCGATGTTGACATGGCCATCCTTCGTCGGGAACACCCCCGTCGGGATCGAGGTCGGGTGGTCGTTGCCGGCCTGCCGCGGCACCTCGCCCTTCATCAGCCAGCGCGTCGCCTGGAAGTCGAGCATGGCGATCTGCGCCTCGAGCAGCGAGGTGTGGACCCACGCACCCTGGCCGGTCGCCTCGCGGTCGAGCAGCGCGATCAGGATCGCCTGGGCCAGGAAGCCGCCGGCGGTCAGGTCGGCGATCGGGATGCCGACGCGCACCGGACCCTGACCCGGCAGGCCGGTGATCGACATCAGCCCGCCCATGCCCTGTGCGATCTGGTCGACGCCGCCCAGCTTGGAATAGGGCCCCTCCTGCCCGAAGCCGGAGATCGAGCCGTAGACGATGCGCGGGTTCACCTTGCGCACCGATTCGTAGTCGACGCCGAGACGGTGCTTCACGTCGACGCGCATGTTCTCGACGATGACGTCGGAGTCGCGCGCCAGATCCATGAACACCTGCTTGCCCGACTCGCTCTTCAGGTTGAGCGACAGCGAACGCTTGTTGCGGTGCAGGTTCTGGAAATCGCTGCTGTGGCGCGACCCGGCCACTTCCTCGCCGGCGGCCGGCCGGTCGATGCGGACCACCTGGGCCCCCCAGTCGGCGAGGTGCCGCACGCAGGTCGGGCCGGCGCGGTGATGCGTCAGGTCGATGACGCGGAAACGGGACAGCGGCAGTCTTGGAGCGTCCACTGGCTTCTCCTAGGGTTCCGGATTTTGCGCGACGGTGTCGCGGTGGTGCGAGGCTCTGGACATTGTATGATGAAGTCATGAACCCCTCAATGCGGCCGCCCCGTGACGCCTAGCGTGCCCGCCATCCGCTTGCGTCCCACCGGCCTCGCCGAGCAGATCGTCGAGACGCTGGCGGCACGCATCCACGCGGGCGACTGGAAGCTGGGCGAGCGCATCGGCACCGAACAGCAGCTGACCGGGGAATTCGGCGTCAGCCGGACCGTCATCCGCGAGGCGATCGCTCGACTGAAGGCGGACGGCCTGGTGGACAGCCGGCCGGGCGCCGGGGTCTTCGTAACCCGGTCGCTGCTCGGCAGCCCGTTCCGTATAGACCCGGCGTCTGTCGGCACCATCGAGGAGGTGGCGCTGATCTTCGAACTCAGGCTGGGCGTCGAATCCGAGGCGGCCGCGCTGGCCGCGAGGCGCAGCTCGGCCGACCAGCGCCGCACCATCGCCCGGGCGATGAAGGCGGTGGCAACGGCCGACGCGCGCGGCGGCGACGGCGTCGCCGAGGACCTGGAGTTCCACCGCGCCATCGCGCTGGCCGCCAACAACCGCCATTTCGAGCAGCTCGGCACCTTCCTCGACCGCTATATCGAGCAGGCGCTGAAGCTGACCCGCTCGCGCACCGAACTGGCAGGCCGGCTGGCGGAAGTGAACGCCGAGCACGAACGGATATTCGAGGCGATCTCGGCACGTAACCCCGACGCCGCGCGGGAGGCCTCCCGCCACCACATCGGCAACGGCATCAGCCGCCTCAGCACCATCGCGGGTTAGCCACGCAGACGGTCCGTGGCGCGCACCAGCGCGTCGACCGTGCCCGGCTCGAACGCGTCGTGGCCGGCGTCGTCGATGATCTGCAACTCGGCTTCCGTCCACCTGCGGCTCAGTTCCACGGCGTTGCGCAGCGGGCAGACCATGTCGTAGCGGCCGTGCACGATGGCACCGGGAATGCGCGCGATGCGGTCCGCCTCGGCGAGGAGCTGGCCCTCATAGTCGAAGAAACCGAGATTGGCGAAGTAGTGCAGCTCGATGCCGGCGAAGGCCTCGGCGAACTCCGCCCGGCCATAGCGCGCGACGCGGTCGGGGTCCGGCAGCAGCGAAGAGGTCTCCGCCTCCCAGCGTGCCCACTCCGCCAGCGCGAGACGCCGCACCTCGGGATCGGCGTCGCCGATACGGCGATGATAGGCGGCGATCATGTCGCCGCGCTCGTCTTCCGGGATCAGGCCGTAGAAGCGCTCGGCGGCCTGTGGAAACACGAGAGGCGTGCCGCTGCGGTAGTACCAGTCGAACTCGCTGCGCTGCACGAGGAAGATGCCGCGCAGCACCATCGCCGCCACCCGGTCGGGATGCGTCTCGGCGTAGGCGAGCGACAGGCTGCTGCCCCACGAGCCGCCGAACAGCACCCAGCGGTCGATTCCCAGCCTGCGGCGCAGCGTCTCGATGTCGGAAACGAGATGCGCGGTGGTGTTTTCCTCGATGCAGGCATGGGGCGTGGATCGCCCCGCGCCGCGCTGGTCGAACAGCACGATGCGCCACGCGGTCGGATCGAAGAAGCGGCGGTCATCGGGCTCGCAGCCGCCGCCCGGCCCGCCGTGGACGAACAGCACCGGCTTGCCTTCGCGGTTGCCACACTGCTCGTAGTGCAGCTCATGCAGGTCCGACACGGGCAGGCGGCCGGTGTCCCAGGGCTCGACAGGCGGATAGAGGCTCCGACGATAGGTCATTACATCACAACGTATGCAGCCTGCCGAGGTTCGGAACCGGTCCGCCCGCGGGAACGTCAATCCGGGAAGGGCTACGCCGCGCAGGACGCCCTGCGGCTGATCGGGATGGCCTGCGGCTGACGGCGCCTCAGGATTTCAGCCGGTAGCCCGACGCGAAGATCCAGCGCACCGCCAGCAGGCAGGCGACGAGGAAGCCGAAGGTGGCGGCGATGCTGACGCCGACATGGACGTCGGCGCTGCCGTAAAAGCTCCAGCGGAAACCGCTGACCAGGTAGACCACTGGATTGAACAGCGTGACGGCGCGCCAGACCGGCGGCAGCATGTCGATCGAGTAGAAGGTGCCGCCGAGGAAGGTCAGCGGCGTGACCACCAGCAGCGGCACGATCTGCAGCCGTTCGAAGTCCCGCGCCCAGATGCCGATGATGAAGCCGAACAGGCTGAACGTCACCGCGGTGAGCAGCAGGAACGAGACCATCATCACCGGATGGTCCACGCGCAGCGGCACGAACAGAGACGCGGTGGCGAGGATTATAAGGCCGATGACCGTCGACTTGGTCGCCGCCGCGCCGACCTGGCCGACGACGATCTCGATCCACGAGATCGGTGCGGACAGCAGCTCGTAGATCGTGCCGGTGAACTTCGGGAAAAAGATCCCGAAGGCGGCGTTGCTGATGCTCTGGGTCAGCAGCGTCAGCATGATCAGTCCGGGCACGATGAACGAACCGTAGTCGATGCCGTCGATCCGCTCGATCCGCGAGCCGATGGCGGCGCCGAAGACGACGAAGTACAGCGAGGTCGACAGCACCGGGGCGACGATGCTCTGCAGCAGCGTGCGGCCGGTGCGCGCCATCTCGAAGGCATAGATGGCGCGGATCGCGCGGAGGTTCATTCCCGCTCCCTGACCAGGTTCACGAAGATCTCCTCCAGCGAGCTCTGCTCGGTCTGCATATCGCGGAAGGTGATGCCGGCCTCGCGCAGGTCGGTCAGCAGCGAGGTGATGCCGGTGCGCTCGCCCTGCGCGTCGTAGGTGTAGACCAGTTCGCAGCCCTCCGCCTGCAGCGCGAGGTCGTATCGCGACAGCGACTCCGGCACCTGCTGCAGCGGGTCGTGCAGGTAGAGCGTCAGCCGCTTGGCGCCGAGCTTGCGCATCAGTTCGGCCTTCTCCTCGACCAGCACGAGCTCGCCGCGGTTTATCACGCCCACCCGGTCGGCCATGCTCTCGGCCTCGTCGATGTAATGGGTGGTGAGGATGATGGTGACGCCGGATTCCCGCAGGCGGCGGATCACCTCCCACATGTCGTGCCGCAGCTGCACATCGACGCCGGCGGTCGGTTCGTCGAGGAACAGCACCTCCGGCTCGTGGGCCAGCGCCTTGGCAATCAGCACCCGGCGCTTCATGCCGCCGGACAGTGTCATGATCCTGTCGTCGCGCTTGTCCCATAGCGACAGGTCCCTGAGTACCCGCTCGACCACGGCGGGGTCTTTCGGCTTTCCGAACAGGCCCCGGCTGTACGACACCGTCGCCCGTACCGTCTCGAATGCGTCGGTGGTCAGTTCCTGGGGCACCAGGCCGATCTTCGCCCGCACGGCGCGGAAGTCGCGCCGGATGTCGAGGCCGTCGACGGTGACCGTCCCCGCGCCCGGATTGACGATGCCGCAGACGATGCTGATCAGCGTCGTCTTGCCGGCGCCGTTCGGGCCGAGCAGCGCGAAGATCTCGCCGGGGCGGATCTCCAGGTCGATGCCGCGCAGCGCCTGGAAGCCCGAGGCGTAGGTCTTGGACAGGTTCGAGACGGTGATGATGGCCGTGGCCCCCGCTTGCGGAACGCGCCTGCGCATATGGGGAGGCGCGGGCAAGCGTCTACCCGCGGCGGCGTTAGGGTGCAACCGCGGAGCGCGCTATCATCGGGGACGGGACAAGGCCCGCCGGAACCGCCGCCCGGACCGGCACGTTCTTTACCCGGTTGTCACAACGGACGAGGCAGACTGCCGATGGATCTCCTTCGCATCATCATCGCGATCCTCCTGCCGCCGCTGGGGGTGTTCCTGCAGGTCGGCTTCGGCGGACATTTCTGGCTCAACATCTTGCTGACCCTGCTCGGCTACTTCCCCGGCATCGTCCATGCGATCTGGGTGATCGCCAAGAAGTGACGGCGGTGCGCCCTCCCCGGTCAAGACACTCGTCCAGGATTTCCCCCGGGTTCATATCGGGCTCGGCCTGACCGGCAACCTCGCGTTCTTCGTCGGCAGCGTGCTGTTCCTGCCGTCCCTCGCGGAATGGAAGACCCTCGGGCTCCGGCTGTTCATAGCCGGGGCGGGGCTGGTGCGCGCCGGCTCCCCGGCCCGCGGACGGCGGTGGGCCGATCCCGGCATCGCGTCCGCCGAAAGGCGCGGCGGCGGCACGGCGCTCCCTGCTAGAATTCGGGCGGACACATCCGCGACCGCACAGGGGGCACAGCCATGAATGCATCCACCGGACGCCTGTCGGGCAAGGTGGCCATCGTCACCGGCGCGGGCTCCGGCATCGGCCGCGCCATCTGCCTGCGCTTCGCCGCCGAGGGCGCGCGCGTCGTCTGCGCCGACATCGACCCGGCGACGGCGGCGGAGACCGCAACGCTGATCGCCGACGCGGGCGGCGAGGCGCTCGGCCTCGAATGCGACGTGTCGAAGGGCGACCATGCCGCGCGCGCCGCGGCCACCGCCGTCGCGCGATTCGGCGGGCTGCACGTGCTGGTCAACAACGCCGCGCGCTGGATCGCCGAGGCACCGGTCACCGAGATCGACGAGGCGGACTGGACCGCGACCCTCGCCGTCAACCTCACCGGCGCCTTCCTGATGAGCAGGCACGCCATCCCGGCGATG
>JBBDQX010000038.1:0-11355 GCA_040905765.1 Acetobacterales bacterium | reverse complement strand
CACGTCGAGGAAGGCCTTCTGACCGAGCCGCATGACATCAGCGGGGATATCCCCGGCATCGGTCCCGGCAACGAACGCAGCGACCTCGGCCGTCAAGGACGACATGTGCACCCCTCCGCTGGCCGCAGAATAGTAAAAGCCCTTGACCGGGCGTACCAGCGGCGACGCACCTCTACCGTGGTTGCGTTACCCCCTTGCGGCTGGAACACTCACCTGCCCTTCGCGCCGGAGAATGAAGCCATGCAGACACGCGCCGCCGTCGCCCATGCAGCGGGCAAGGCCCTGACCATCGAGACGGTCGACATCGACGGTCCGCGGGCGGGAGAGGTCCTGGTCGAGATCAAGGCCACCGGCATCTGCCACACCGACGCCTTCACGCTGTCGGGTGAGGATCCGGAGGGACTGTTTCCGGCCATACTGGGCCACGAGGGCGCGGGCGTGGTGGTCGATGTCGGTCCCGGCGTGACGTCGCTCGCCAAGGGCGACCATGTCATCCCGCTCTACATACCGGAATGCCGCCAGTGCAAATCCTGCCTGTCGGGCAAGACCAACCTGTGCACCGCCATCCGGGACACCCAGGGCAAGGGCGTGATGCCCGACGGCAGCAGCCGGTTCGCCCTGAACGGCACGCCGCTGTTCCACTACATGGGCACGTCGACGTTCAGCAACTTCACGGTGATGCCGGAGATCGCCGCGGCGAAGATCCGCAAGGACGCGCCCTTCGACAAGGTCTGCTACATCGGTTGCGGCGTCACCACCGGCATCGGCGCGGTGATCAACACCGCGAAGGTCGAGCCCGGGGCCAACGTCGTGGTCTTCGGCCTCGGCGGCATCGGGCTGAACGTCATCCAGGGAGCGCGGCTGGTCGGGGCGGACAAGATCGTCGGCGTCGACATCAACCCGAGCCGCAAGGCGCTGGCCGAGAAGTTCGGCATGACCCACTTCGTCAATCCGCGCGAAATCGGAACCGATCTGGTTCCCTATCTGGTCGACCTTACGGGCGGGGGCGCCGACTACAGCTTCGAGTGCATCGGCAACGTCAATACGATGCGCCAGGCGCTCGAATGCTGCCACCGGGGGTGGGGCGTCAGCGTCGTCATCGGCGTGGCTGGCGCCGGCCAGGAGATCAGCACGCGGCCGTTCCAGCTCGTCACCGGCCGGGTCTGGAAGGGCACCGCCTTCGGCGGCGCCAGGAGCCGCACGCAGGTCCCGAAGATCGTCGACTGGTACATGGAAGGGAAGATCCACATCGACGACCTGATCACCCACACCATGCCGCTGGAGCGGATCAACGACGCCTTCGACCTGATGCACCGGGGCGAATCGATCCGGTCGGTGGTCGTCTATTAGCGGACGATCAGAAGACGTAGCGGTCCCAGGTGCCGTAGCTGTTGGTGACCGGGCCCCGACGGATGCTGAGCAGGATCAGGGCGATACCGCAGAGGATGCTCATCAGCAGCTGCACCGCCGAGCCGTCATAGAGGAACGGCGTCACGAACAGCGCCGCGCCAAGCGGTATGTTGAGCAAGCGCACGGCCCGCGCCATCTCGGCGAACGCCGGGACCGTAACAGCGAGGACGAGGGCTCCGATCAGGTGGTCGGCGTTGGCCATGCCGGCCTCGGCCCCCAGACTGAGGCGCGTGAACATCAGCCAGACGCCGATCAGGACGCACAGGCCGAGGTTCCACGGCACCGTGACGCTACCGTTGACGAAGTCCTTCAGAACGACGCCGGCCGGGCGATGGAACTCGTGCTTCTCATCATGATCGTGGGGGCCGAACTCGTCGGTGTCGCCAAGGAAGAATACGCGCAGCAGGCTGCGCCCGACCTTCTTGCGCCGGATCAGGAACTGCCCCGTCGCCACCAGTTCGTCCACCGAGTAAGGCACCTGGATCAGCATCGCCGTCGCCTGCACCAGGCATAGCGCACACCAGGTGCCGAGCACGATCGGCTGGATGATGATGAAGGTCACCGACGTGATGCCGAGCGGCACGATCATGATCCCGAACAGGACCACCAGCCAGGGCATCGTCCGCCAGCGCCGCGCCGAGCCCATGACGCCGGTCAGGATCTCCAGCAGGTAGGTCATGGCACCGAGCCCGGCGTCGGGCACTGGGAAGGATTCCGACACCCAGGAGGTGATGATCTCCTCGGTGCCGTTCTTCGGATCGGGCCCGCCCGCGAAGAACGGATCCCATACCGCGTCGATGTGGCCGAGCTGGTAGGCGGTGAGGTACCGCGAGACGAAGAAGCCGACGCATGCGAGCAGGATGATCGGCGCGCGCTGCGACCAGGTGGAGGGGGAATACTCCCAGCCAAGCGGTACGGCCGGCCCGCCCTCCGCGGCGACGGCCGCGATGCCAGGATGCGGACGGGTCAGCACGGCGAAGCTGAATATCAGCGTGCCCACCAGCGTATCGTTCAGGTAGGCCGCCGCCGTCGGGGCCCAGAAGACGAGCGGCGCCATCATCACCCACAGTCCCACGGCAGCGGTCGCCCACCTCGCCATCCCGAGACGCGGCGACAGCGACAGCAGGGCAAGGGCACAGACCGCGATACCGGAGAGCACGTCGCTCCAGACCAGAGCGCTAGACTCGTACCCGAGTGCCGGTGGCGCCGTGATCAGCCACCCCCCGAGGGCGAAGTTCGCCCAGTGGGCCCAGATGTGGGCGTGATGCTTTTCCCTGTAGTTCTTGTCGTGGACAACGCGCAGTGCGTGGGGATCGCGGGCGTCGTCGGCAGCCGCCTGCATCCATTGCGGCGGCGTGATGCCATTGGCGCGATACCAGCCGACGGGATCGTCCTTGAGCGCCTGCACGATCCGCGGCAACACCTCGCGGATGCTGTGACGCGGCGCCCAACCGAGAAGTTCCGCCGCTTTCGCGATGTCGAGGGCGTAATGGTCGCTGGACAGTTCGATCATGAAGGGGCGTATGAACGGCGGCTCGCCGCGGTCGATCGCATCCGGCACAACCGGCTCCGACTTCTCCTCCAACGCCGCCGCCGCCTTGGCAATCGTGCCGGGGACGGTGACCGTCTCCCAGCCTTCCTCGCCGTGGACGTACCAGGCGATGCCGTCCTGCAGCTCGCGATAGCTCATGACGTCGGCTTCGCCGATCAGGATCGTCGCATCGGGCGGCAGCTTCCGGCGGCGGTCGACCGCCCGGACGAAGGCGTCGATCATGTCCTCCCGGTGCACCACGGCCTGCCCGGCATTCATGTCGCCCGAGTAGAGGTGGCTCTTGACGTTTCGCTCGTAGATGCGGGCGATCTGATGGCTGAGGGTCGGGACGGCGGAGCGCTCGTCGTAAAGGCCGGCGAGGTGCAGAAGAACGTACGGGATTTCGCCATGCGCATCCCGGATCGCGACCTCGGCTGCCGCCTTCGATTGCGGATAGACCCATTTAGGGCCCAACGGCGTCGTCTCGTCGATCCGGCCGCCCGGCGCCGCGGGCTGGTGGACGAGCATGGTCCCCGAATAGACGAACTGCTCGACATCGTAGCGCTGCAGCGCCTTCAGCAGCTGTCTGGTGCCTTCGACGTTCAGCTTCTCGTAGAGCGGATGATCCTCACCGCTGAAGTCGAAGTAGGCCGCCAGATGGATGACCGAGGCGAACCGGCTGCCATGCCGCGAGGCGATCCGCCTGAGGGCGTTCGTCAGCGAATCCCCATCCGTCAGATCGGCCTGGAAGAAGGTGTCCGTCTCCTTCTCCACCTTGAGATCCAGGCCGACCACCATGTAGCGGTCCGCCAGGCCCTCCGTCAGGGCCGAACCGATGTCGCCGCCGGCGCCGGTGACGATCACCACGGGTTGTTTGTCGCTGTCGCTCATGGGTCCGGGAATGCAGTGTCCAGTGCTACGGGTAGCTCTCGCCTCCGCCCGCAACCCCCAACGCGCCGCGGGTGCGTCGGGTTCCGAACCGCGTTATGGTGGCCATGCGACCGATCCGGCGTCGCTACCGATACGCGCAGCTTCCCATGACCGAAGTCGTCCAGACCGCACTCGCGCAGTTCGAGCTGTACCAGATCGTGCTCGCCGCCGCGGTCACCTTCCTCGCCACCATCTTTCACGCGGCAAGCGGCGTGGGCGGAGGTGTCGTCATCGCCATCATGCTGGCGCCGATCATCGGGGTGAAGGCGGTGGTGCCCGTGCTCTCGATCGCGATGCTGATCGACCACGTGGCGAGGCTGTGGGTCTTCCGACAGCACATCGACTTCCCCGCCTTCTGGGCCGTGATCTTAACGGCGTTGCCGGGAATCGTGATCGGTGCGCTGGTCTACAACGAGCTGCCCACGCGCGCCGTGTGGGGGCTGCTTGGCACCTTCCTGATCGTCAGCGTGCCGCTTCGCCGCTATCTCGAGCGCCGCCATTTCCGCACCGGCCTCAAGGGGCTCGCCGTCGTGGGAGCCCCGTTCGGGCTGATCGCGGGCGCCGTGGTCAGCCCGGGCATCCTGCTGCTGCCGTTCATGCTCGGCGCCGGGCTGGCCGGCATGGCATTCATTGCCACGAACACCATCATCGCCGTTGCGGTGAACCTCACGAAGGTGGTGGTATTCGGTGGCGTCGCCTTTTTCGACGTCAACCTGGCGGTAATCGGCATCCTGATCGGGCTCTGCGCGGCACCGGCCAACTATCTCGGCAAGTGGATCGTCGAGCGGATGCCGATACGCGTCCACGCCATGGTGCTGGAGGGAATCGTGCTGGTGGGCGGCTGCCTGTTCCTCTGGAACGCGATCTAGATGATCGAGAACCTGCTCGGCGCCCTCGGGCAGCTCGACTGGCTGGTCCTGCTGTACCTGATCGGTGCCGGCTTCATCGCCGCCCTGATGCACAGCACGTCTGGCGTCGGAGGCGGCTTTCTTCTCGCGTTGATGATCGCGCCGGTGGTTGGCGTGAAGGCGACCATTCCCGTGGTGGCCATTGCCCAGTCGATTTCGCACATCGGCCGCGTCTGGGCGTTCAGGAAGACGATCGACCGCGGCATCTTCATCGCCGTGTCCATCACGGCGGTGCCGGCATCAATGGCCAGCGCCGCGATCTACAGCCACCTGCCGGAACGGGGCGTGGCAGGCCTGCTCGGCGCCGTATTGCTCGCGAGCGTGCCGGCACGGCGAATCCTCGCCAGGCGCAACTACCGGACGACGCGCACCGGCTTCAGCCTCATCGGCGTTCCGTTCGGACTGCTGGTGGGCGCCACAGTCGGCTCGGGCTTCCTGCTCATTCCCTTCTTCCTGGGCGCCGGCATCGTCGGCCAGTGGTTCGTCGGCACCCTCGCGGCGATCGCGCTGTCACTCAACCTCGCGCGGATCGTCGTCTTCGGCGTCTTCGACATCTTCACGCCCGAACTGGTGGTCGCGGCCATCCTTATCGGGCTTTGCACCCTGCCGGCCACTTATCTCGGGCGCGGCCTCCTGCGGCGCATTCCCGCCCATGCACATGAGGTCTTCCTTGAAGTGCTGGTGATGGCAGGGGGAGTCCTCTTCCTCTGGCATGCGATCGCCGGCTGAGGCGGATCAATACGCGCCGCGTGCAATTGCCGGCCGGGTCGGCTCCCAGCCGTCCAGCGCCATTGCCCGGTCGAGGAAATCCAGCCTGTCCTGCCCCCAGAAGAGTTCGCCGCGAAACACGTAGGTCGGCGACCCGAAGACCCCCTTCGCCGCCACCTCCTCGGTATTGCGGCGGTATTCCGCCGTGACCGGTTCCGATTTCTCGGCGGCGACCAGCTCGGCCCCGGGCATGCCGTTCTCGTCGCAGATCGCTGCCCGCACCTCCGGCTGCGCGACGTCCCGCTCCTCCGCCCACGTCGCCCGAAGGATGGCATGGGAAAGCCGCAGGGCGTCGAGCCCGCGCTGCTGCGCCGCGATCACGGTATGGCCGGCCGACAGGTTGTCGACCGGCGGATAGAACCTCGGCTTCAGGTTGAGCGGCATGCCCAGGTGACGCCGCCAGCGGTCGAGTTCGACGGCATGGTAGTCCTGCCGCGCCTGCGGACGGGTGCGTAGCGGAACGCCGCCATTCTGCTGCACGACCTGCTGAAAGTCGTACGGCTTGAGGTCAGCCCTGGCGCGATGACGCAGCAGCAACGCTTCGAAGCGCGGGCCGGCGAAATACGCCCAGGGCGACGACAGGGTGTAGTAGCACTCGACGATCTTGCCGGTCATGGCACGCCTCGGGGACATGGCGGAAGGCGGATTGTCCCCGGCCGCTACGGGCACTTCAAGCGGCTGCCGTGATGACCCGGTTGCGGCCCGACCGTTTGGCGTCGTAGAGCGCGACGTCGGCCCGCTTCATCAGATCCTCGACCGTCTCGCCCTCGCGACCGCAGCCGGCGACCCCAATGCTGACCGTGACGTCGATTAGCTTGTCGTCGTAGCCGAAATGCGCCACCTCGACGAGGTGCCGGATTCGCTCGGCGACGCCTGCCGCCCCGTCCACCGGTGTCTCCGGAAGGACGATGGCGAACTCCTCGCCGCCGATCCGCCCCACAAGGTCGCTGTCCCGCAGCGTTTCCCGGCACACCGCCGCCATGCCGCGCAGGACCAGGTCACCGGCCGCATGGCCGAACGAATCGTTGACGCGCTTGAAATGGTCGACGTCGAGCAGCATGAGCGACAGCGCGCCGCCGTAGCGCCAGATGCGCGCCAGGTCGTACTGCGCCCGCTCCATGAAATAGCGGAGGTTGGCAACGCCCGTCAGCGGATCGATGGATGCCAGTTCCTTCAGCCGGGCCTCCGTCGCCTTCTGCTCGGTGATGTCGATGAAAGAACTGAGGACCGCCTTCTCGCCGGCATAGACGATCGTCCGGGCATTCAGCAGTACCCAGGCCTCCGCCTCGCTGGCGGTGCGGTAACGGGTCTCGAAATTCTCGACCCGGCCATCGCGCTCGAGCCGTGAGGCGAGTTCCTGACGGGCGGCGGGATCGACATAGAAGTCGACCGCGTACGATCTCTTCCGGCGGTCGGCACCGAAGAAGGTGGTGGCCACCGTGTTGGCGAACAGCACCTCGCCGTCCGACAGCCGCGTGACGACGATCGGCACGGGCGCGCTGTCGATAATCGTTCGTAGCTGCCGCTCCATGTCCGTCAGGGCAGCGACAGCGCCAACCGATGCAGAAGCCATAGCACACAAGGTACGGTTTCGACGGGATTCCCGCCGCCGTCGCCTTCTCCCGAAACAGTTGAGTATTCGCCTCGCCCAACCGTCGGGGCACGGGCTTCTGCGGCCCCGGCTCCCGACTGGTTGCACATGCAAGCACTGCATAAGTGAATGTGCAAGCGGTTTGGCCAAAGGGGACCCAGAATTTCATACTTCACTGTCGGGGAAGCCTCACCCGGCGCCGATTTCCCCCAGCGCGGAGATCGTCAGGGCGATGCCCGAAAGGGCAAGTAGTCCCAACAGCAGGCGTCGGAAGGCGGCATCGGAAAACCGCCGGTAGAGCCGTGCCCCGATGAGGGTGGGCAGCAGCAGGGCCGGCGCGACCAGCGCGAACATCGTCAGCGTGTGCGTGCCGAGCAATCCGCTGATGGCGTAACCCGTCAGGGTCAGGGCATGCATAGCGATATTGAACGTCTGGAATACGGCGCGCTGGACGTCCTTACCCCACCCCCGAAGGGCGCACCAGAGCGTGGGGGCCGGCCCCGTCAGACCTGCGATCCCGCCCATCACCCCCCCGACAAACCCGGCGCCGCCATCGGCCAGACGCCCCCCACGCTCGACCTTGGGAAAATTCCTGGCCCCCAGGAGCAGCGAACAATAGCCCGCCAGCACGATGCCCACCCCGAGCCGGAAAAGCGCGGGATCGATATGGGGAAGCACCCATACGCCAAGGGGAACGCCGATCGTGCCGCCAATGACGAACGGCATAGCACGCCTCAGTTCCATGGCGTGGCGTACCGCGAAGACGGACAGCAGCTGCCCGACCAGCGAGCCGAACACGACCATCGGCCCGGCGATCTGCGGCGGCACGACCCAGGCCCAGACGCCGAGCGCCACAAGCCCGAAGGCGAAGCCGGCAAGCCCCTGCACGAAGCCGCCCAGGGCCGCGCCCAGCACAACCCAGATAAAAACGGGATCCAAGGGATAAGACTGCTTGGCTAGCGGTCGTTGAGCCCGCGGAGGTATCCGGTGCAGCTCCTGCCGGCCGAGACCATGAGCCGCAGATCCTGGTCGGCAAGAATGAACCGCGCGCCGATGTCGATGTAGCGCTTCTGCAGTTCCGGATCCGGGACGCCCGCCATGCCGGCGTACTTGCCGTGCTTCCGGCATGCCTCCACCGTCCTGCCGTAGGCGTCGGCGACACGCTCGTGGCCGAACTCGCCCGGAATGCCCATCTCGGCCGTCAGGTCGTTGGTGCCGATCAGCAGCACATCGATGCCCTCCACCGCGGCGATAGCCTCCGCACTATCGATCGCCTCCGGGCTCTCGAGCATCACCACCACGAGGACTTGCTCGTTGATCCCGCGACAGAAGTCGCCGATCGGCACCGGCTCGAACCCGACCATCGGGCTGGCGCGCGAGATCGAGCGGTGGCCGACGGGCGGGTAACGGAAGTTGCTGACGATCTGCCTCGCTTCCTCGGCCGTGTCGACATGCGGCACGACGACGCCCATCGCCCCGTTGTCGAGCACGCGGGTACCGTGGTGGTGCTCCTTTCCGGCGACGCGGACGATCGGGGTGACACCCTGCCCAAGGGCGGCCGTCGCGATCTCGCACGCCGTCGACAGGTCCATCGCATTGTGCTCGCAGTCGATGAATATCCAGTCGAAGCCGCTGGCGCGCGCGATCAGCCCGATGTCGGCCGTGCGGGCCTGGCGCAGGCCGAGCCCAACGGCGAGGCCGCCCCGCTTCAGTCGCTCCTTGGCGATATTGATGACGACGCTCATCCGTTCCCTTTCCTCGTCGGGGTTTTCATATCCATTTCAGCCGCCGGAATAGCCAGACCTCCAGCCCCGTCAGCGCCGCCAGCAAGACGCAGACGACGGCAAACGCCCACCCCCAGTCGGTTCCCGGCATGCCGCCCACATTGATCCCGAGCAGACCCGTGAGCAGTCCGAGCGGCAGGAATATCCCCGCGACGATCGAGAGCACGTAAGTATTGCGGTTCATCTGCTCTGCGATCCGCGCCGACAGTTCCTCCTGCACGACGGCGGCCCGCTCGCGCGCCGCGTCGAGGTCCTCGATATAGCGGATCACGCGGTCCGCCGCCTCGCGCAGCCGGCTGCGGTTGCGCGGGTCGATCCAGTCGACCTCCTCCATCAGCAGGCGGTTCGTCGCCTCGCGCTGCGGCGCGACGTAGCGGCGCAGGGTGATGGCGGTACGGCGAAGATCGGTCAGTTTGGCCCGCAGGCCCGGCTGCGCGCCGGCGGCCACGACCTCCTCCATCTCGTCGACCTGATCATCGAGTCCCCCGATCACCGGGTCCATCCGCTCGACCAGCCGGGTGGTCAGGTCGACGACGAAATCGGCGGCGCTGGCAGGCCCCCGGCCCGACTCCAGCCGCTCGCGGATATCGTTGATGGCCATGACGTTGCGAAGCCGCACGCTGACGATCCGACCGGCCTCGGCCCACATGCGTATCGTGACCATGTCCTCCGGATCGGCACCTGGATTGAGATTGACGCCGCGCAGGTTCAGCAGGAGACCGTCGCCGATGCGGGTGCAGCGCGGTCTGGTCGTGTCCGCCAGAAGGGCATCGCAGATCAGCGGGTCCAGCCCGCTCTCGCTGCGAAGCCACTGCCGCGTGCGCGGCCCGTCGCGGTTCAGGTGGATCCACAGCACCCCCGCGTCGCCGCCCGGCCAACTTCGCGCGATGCCCGCCCAGTCCAACGCTTCCGCACCGCCCTGTCCATCGAAACGACAGGCACAGACGAGATCCTCGACCGCTTGTCCGGCTGCCGCCATCCCCTCGGCTCCCTTCTCCGTTCCCAGCAGCGAACGACTATATCAGCAGAAGAATCGACGAAGAGCATTCGACCGGTGCTGCTCCTTCCCTGACACGCAGGAGCCATCATCCGACGGCTTGATCGACCGCCGTCCATACGGTGATCGACAGGCTCAGCTTCGCGAACAACGAGATCGCCGCGCTCCAGCGATAGCGCCTATTCGACCGTCACCGACTTGGCGAGGTTGCGCGGCTGGTCGACGTCCGTGCCGCGCAGCACCGCGACGTGATAGGCGAGGAGCTGCACCGGCAACGCATACAGGATCGGCGCGACGAACGGATCGATCTGGGGCAGCTCGATCACCGCCGCGGCCACCTTGCGGAGAGCAGCGGCACCAGCCGCGTCCGTGATGGCGACGATCCTGCCGCCGCGTGCCGCCACCTCCTGCACATTCGACAGCGTCTTGGGGAACAGTTCGTCCGACGGTGCGATGACGATGACCGGCACCGATTCGTCGATCAGCGCGATCGGTCCGTGCTTCATCTCTCCGGCAGCGTAGCCTTCGGCGTGGATGTACGAGATTTCCTTGAGCTTCAGCGCCCCTTCCAGGGCAATGGGATAGCTCGTGCCGCGGCCGAGATAGAGGACGTCCCGCGCCTCGGCGACCACCGGCGCGACCGCCTCCACGGCGGCGCAGTGGTCGAGCACGTCGGCGACCCGCGACGGCACCTCGATCAGCGCGCTGGTCAGCACCGCCTCCGCCCTGGCGTCCACCGCCCCCCGCGCGCGCGCCAGCGCGACGGTGAGGCAGGCCAGAACGGTAAGCTGCGTCGTGAAGGCCTTGGTCGAGGCGACACCGATCTCCGGGCCGGCCAGAGTACGGAGCACCGCGTCCGACTCGCGCGCAATGGTGCTTTCGGGCGAATTGACGACGCCGAGGATGTGCTGTCCCTGCTCACGGCAATAGCGCAGCGCGGCGAGCGTATCGGCGGTCTCGCCGGACTGCGAGATGAACACGGCGAGGCCGCCTTCCGGCAGGTCGACGCCGCGGTAGCGGAACTCCGAGGCGATATCCACCTCTACCGGGATGCGGGCGATCCGCTCGATCCAGTACTTGGCGACCAGCCCGGCGTAGAAGGCGGTGCCGCAAGCACTGATCGTCACCCGCGGCACGCCGCCGAGGTCGAAGCCGAGCTCGGGCAGCGTGATGCTGCGTTCCGCCGGGTTGACGTGAGCGTGCAGCGTGTCGCCGATCACCGCCGGCTGCTCGTAGATCTCCTTCTCCATGAAATGGCGGTGGTTGCCCTTGCCGATCATCGCGCCGGACAGCGCGGTCTGCTTGACCGGCCGCTCCACGACGCGGTCGTCGCGGTCGTGCAGCACCGCCCCGTCGCGGCGGATCTCGGCCCAGTCGCCTTCCTCGAGGTAGCAGATCCGCTGGGTCAGCGGCGCCAGCGCGAGCGCGTCCGAGCC
>JBBDQX010000037.1:0-11402 GCA_040905765.1 Acetobacterales bacterium | reverse complement strand
ATCGAATCACCTGCCGGACCGCGATGGAAGACACTTTTTCAGCAGCCTGCTAGCGGCGCCACCCTTTTGCGCCTAGATCGGCGAGCGGCCTTCAGTTGCCGCTCTCGTCGGCCGGTACAAAAACCGGCACACCCGCCACTGATGCACAATGCCGACCGAAACTTGGACGAGAGCGGACATGCTTAGATATTTTTGTACAACGCTGATCTTACTCGCCGCTTTACCAGCTCAAAGCCAAGAGGCTGCGGATGGGCTGTCCGGAAACGACCTTCTGCCTGCCTGCCTAGCGTCATCTAGCGACCCTGGCAGCAAAGCCAATTTCTACGAGCGCGGTGTGTGCTTAGGCGTGGTGCGAACTACCGCGATGTATCTCTGGGCGTTCAACCAAATCTGCGTGCCCGACGGAACTACCCCGAGGCAGCACATAGCCATCGTGACAAATTACATGCAGGCGAACCCGGCAGAGCTTCATCAAGAACTTACGCTGCTCGCTCAAAAAGCCCTACGAGCAGCATGGCCGTGTGATCAACGCCACCCGTGAGAACTGCTCAGAAAAATTGCAGCTATGCCCTGAGATGCGCGGTGATGACCGAGATCACCTGATCGATTTATTGAAGCATGGCACGAAAGCCGGCAAAGCCTAAGCGTACTGATTTTTCAACCAACCTACGCCCTTGATATATAATAGGGTTTACCGCCAGCCGGCGAGTTGTACGCCTTTCCACGTCGTTTCCCTGAAGTGTCGTCAGTCCCGAACCGGTCTCCGCTCCGGCGCCGGCGCCGGAGCGCCGCCCGCCGGGGGCGTCGCCTGTTCGAGTTCGCCCCTCGCTGCGAGGTGGCTCTCGCGCCAGACGATATAGAACGTCGAGGCGAAGATCACAGCGCCGCCGATCCACGTGTAGACCGTCGGCAATTCCGCGAACAGCAGCCAGGCGAACAGAGCCGTCAGCGGCAGCCGCAGGAAGTCGAACGGCATCACGAAGGTGACATCCGCCTTAACGTAGGCGCGTGTCACGTACCAATGCCCGGCCGTGCCCGTGCCTGCCAGCATGAACAACCAGAAAAGCGTGCTCCAGTCCGGCCACTGCCAGACGAAAATCGCCGGAATCAGTGAAAGCGGCGCCATCAGCAACACCATGTAGGTGACGATGGCGCCGGTCGGCTCGGTGCGCGCCAGCGACTGCGTCAGGATGTTGTTGATCGCCATGGTCACCGCGTTGACCAGCGCCAGCAGGGCGCCGAGCTGGATGGATTCCACTCCGGGGCGCAGCACGATCAGGGCGCCGATCAGGCCGACGACAATGGCGGTCCAGCGCCGGATCCGCACCACCTCGCCAAGAAACAGCGCGGCGATCGCCGTGGCGAACAGCGGCGCCGTGAAGGTCAGGGCCGTGGCATCGCCGAGCGGAATCATCGTGTACGACATGAAACCGGCGATCATGCCGAACAGGCCGAGACCGGCGCGCAGGCTGTAGGCTCCGAGCCGCGTGGTACGCAGCCCCACCGGACCGATACGGATCATCCACGGCAGCATCCAGACGATCGCCAGGAAATTGCGGAAGAACACGATCTCCAGCACGTGCAGCGACGCCGAGATGTGACGGATCAGAAGGGACATGGCGGCGAAGAACAGGGTGCCGAGGGTCGCATGGACCGCCGCCTGGGCCACGGCGGGCAGCCCATCCCAGGCAGCCGCCAGACGACCGCCGCCGGAGTCTGTGGTCACGGCATCACCGCGACACCGCGGTCGCCGAGGGCTCGAATAATCACGGACGTCTCTCCCTTCCCGCTTGCTTGCGGTGTTAGGTTTTTGCTAACAGGTGCGCCCGATACTATTTTGACCTCACGCGGGCCCGAGTGTCCCGCGCCTGATCCGCGGTAGCTCAGTTGGTAGAGCAGATGGCTGTTAACCATCGGGTCACAGGTTCGAGTCCTGTCCGCGGAGCCAATGCATAGGGGGCTGCGTCAAACGCGCAGCCCCTTTTTGCGTTCGAAGCCGGTCTCGGCGGTTCAGTTGCTCCTCGAGGCGCCCTGCCTGCCCTTATAGGCGGCAATGGCCTTCTTCAGTTCAGTGTACTCGGCGCAACCGAGCAGGCAGATCCTGTCGAGCCGCGCCAGGCGCTCCTCGGCCTTCGCGACCTCGCCCATCTGCAGGTAGAGTTCCCCGAGATACTCGTTCGCCCCCTTGTGGTCGGGATCGGCCGACAGGGCGGTCTGATAGTGCTGCATCGCCTTGTCGCTGTTGCCGAGCTTGCGATGGCTGAACCCGAGGAGGTTGTGGGCGTCGGCATTGCGCGGAGAGGTCGCGACCACCTTCTCAAGTTCGCCGATCGCCTTGCGGTAGTCGCCGGCCTCGGCGGCCTTCCTGCCGGCAATGAAGTTGCTGTTCTCGGGCGTCGACCCGCTGTCCCAGCTCGAACCGCTGCCGGCCGCCAGTGCCGCCGCCGGCGCCGCGGCCAGCAGGGCCAGAATCATCAAAAGGCGTCGCATCTCCATGCTCCTCGACTTTCAGACGGTGACCTGCTGCCCTCTCCCGGCCGCAGAGAATCACGCAGCACGGGCGCGAGCGCCAATGATATCTGCGTGCGAACTCAGCCCGTGGTCCGGCCGCCGGTGTCGAGATAGCGACCGATGTCCTCGGCGAACGCCCGCTCGGAATCGTCCTGCGGCTCGTAACCGATCGCGTGTCGGGCATTGACGATGCTCCAGCACGAGCGGGTGTTGTTGGAGACGCCGTAGAAACAGTGCCACGGGACGCCGTCCGCATTGCGGATGTCCTCCGTCTCTATCGACTTGACGTAGAGCTGCTGCAGGTCGCGCTCGCTGATATAGCCGGCGAGGTCGCGTTTGTAGCTGGTCTGGTCATTGGCGAACTGCGCGCCTTCGACCGCCCGCGGCACCACGATGCGGATGTGGATGTTCTCCACCGCCGGACCGAAGCGACCGGTGGCGAAGATGAAGCCGAGGTTCTCGTAAGCGATCTTCGCCCACCCGTAGAAATTGTCAGACAGCGGATAGGTCGTGTGGTCGCACATGTCCATGCGGCCGTCGTGGAGCTTTGTCTCGTACCAGTCGGTGGCGTGATTCGAACTGGCGGTGACGACGCGGCGGATGCCCTCCTCCTGGGCCAGCCGATACACCCGGTACGCCATGTCGATCGATTCCCGCTCGACATAATAGCCGTCGAGGTCGCCCAGGGGCCGCTCCGGCAACCACTGCCGCGGCGCCCCCGTGCCGACGCCCGGGCGGGTACTGCGAACATTGTGCACTACCGCGTCCACCCCCGCGAAGTACTCCCGATAGGTATCGAGATCGGGGTCCTTCAGATCCACCTCGATGACGTCGTCGATGTCGTCTGGCTTCTTCACATCCAGCAGGACGAGGTCAAAGCGCTCGCGGAATGCCGGCAGGAGTTGCCGAGAGATGCTTCCGGCGGCGCCGGTGACGAGTACGCGCTTGCGGGACATGGGGGGACTCCCGGTTTATCCATTGGCGTGGACGGTCTGGGCATGCATCCTAAGGGGAGTGGCCGTGCACCGTCGCGTGCCTTGTGCCATCCGCAGCAGCACCCCGGAGAACACCATGGTCGATCAGGGCGGCTACGCCAACGCTGACCTGCTTTGGAGCCCCGCCGAACTGGCTGTCCGGCTGCAGGAACCAACCCTCAAGGTGATCGACGTGCGGCCTGGCGAACGCTTCGCCATGGGGCATATTCCCGGAGCGCGTCATTTCGACATCTACGGCGTCAACTGCGACGATACGGACGAGTTGGTGGTGGACTCCTTCGTCCGCATGTGGACCGCTCTGCTCGGCCAGCGTGGCGTCCGCTTCTCGGACACCGTGGTCATTTACGACGACATCGCCGGCTCTACCGCGGCCCGGGGGTTCTGGTTCCTCGAGTATCTCGGACATGCCGACACGCACCTGCTGGACGGCGGCTACAACGGCTGGACGGCGGCGGGACTGCCGACCACACGGGACGCGGAGGTCCCTTCCCCGGCCCCTTTCGAGGCGAAACCGGTGCGCGAACGTCTTGCGACACGGCACGACATCCTCGCGAGGATCGAGGATCGCGACACGGTGGTGCTGGATACCCGCTCGCGCGAGGAATACCTCGGCACGGACATCCGCTCGCGCCATGGCGGCACCATCCCCGGCGCCGTGCATCTCGACTGGCGCGAACACCTGACGCCCGAGGGCTTCATGAAACCGGCCGACGCGCTGAGAAGCCGGTTCGAGGACCTGGGCGTCACCGCCGACAAGGACATCGTGCCCTTCTGTCAGACCGGCTACCGTTCCGCCCACGCCTATCTTGCGATGCGCCTGCTTGGCTATCCGCGGGTCCGCAACTATCTCGGATCGTGGAAGGAATGGGGTAACCGCGATGACGTTCCGATCACCCGGTCCGGCGCAGGGCAGAGCTAGGGCCGCTCCGGTGCGTGTGGTGTCTGTCGGACGGCTGCTCGGTGCGCTGCTGGCGGCAGCCGGCGTCTCGCTGCCTGCCGCCGCGCAGGAGGAGGATTCGGCGATGACCCCAACGGTCATCCTTTACGCCGAGCGCGATTTCGGCGGGCAGGAAGTGACGATCGCCTATCCTGCCAACTTTCCCGATCTCCAGGATGCCGATTCCGGGTGGCGCTTCGGACGCGCCCGCTTCCAGCAGGATGTCGCTTCGTCCATCCGCTGGCAGATTCCCCAAGGGTGCGTCGCCACGGTTTTCGAAGACCCGCATTACAAGGGCCGCCGCATCTCGCTGGAGGGCACGGGGCGCTGGGAGGAACTGCCGAACCTCGGCAAACTGCAGCTCGACAACCGTTTGTCCTCGCTGCTCTGGCGATACTGTCCGTCCGAGGCGATGGAAGGCGCACGTCCCAGCGGCTGAGAGGCGTCCGTTCCCCTTCAGCATTTGTTAAGGCTGCCCAGCCATATTCCCTGCCTCGGCCGGTATTGATCGAACGGCCGCCGAGCGGAGACGGACATGGCAATCGGCGATTCCTCTGCGGGCATGAATATCGCGGAGAAGTATCTTCAGGCCCGGCACACCGGTCAGGTTCAGTCCAAGAGACCCATGGAAAGCCGGGCTCCCGCCATGTCGAACCCCTCCGGCTCGCCACAGAAGGTCCACGCGGAGCAGATCGGCGGACGCTATAAAGGGCGTGGAAGCTACGTCAATATCGTGGTTTAAGGGCGCTTCGCCCTTCCCACCGCCGATTGCCGACTACGATCGCCGTGAGCCTGCGCATCGCCCGAGCCGTAACCCGACGCGAAATGGACAACGTCTTCGCCATCAGGCGGGCGGTGTTCATTCATGAACAGGGGGTCGATGAGGCCGAGGAGGTCGACGGACTCGACCCGCTGTCCAGTCATTATCTCGTCTGGTTCGACGGCGAACCCGTCGCCACCTTGCGTCTCCGGCGTATCGGCAACGTCTGCAAGATCGAACGCATGGCCGTATCGCGCAGCTTCCGACGGCGCGGGATCGGCCGCGCCCTGCTCGACCATGTCCTTGCCGACTTCCGGTACGAGCCCTCACGCGCGGCAGTGATTCTCCACGCCCAGGAACATGCTATCGCCTTCTACGAAAAGGCCGGGTTCAAAGCGGAGGGCGAAACGTTCGACGAGGCCGGGATTCGCCACCGGCGGATGCTGCGACCGGCCTGACACGCGGCAGGAGCGACCATGAGCAACCCGTTCGTCATCGCCATGCGCAGCAATCCGGCGCAGTTCCTCTCCGGTCTTGAGACCGCCGAAGTCAGGGCTGTGTGCGAGGGTTGCATCGCCTTACTGGCGGAACGGGCGCGGTCCGGCGACCGGACAGCCGCGCCGGCCATCCAGGCGCTCTACCGGAGCGTCGCGGAGATCGAGATTTGACGGCTCAGAAGCGGTAGCTCAGCCCTAGCTCGACGCTGTTGGCCGTGTACTCGCCTTCCGTATTCCCCCATTCGGGGTCCGAGGTCATGAACAGCTTGTACGACAGCCGCGCCGCCAGTGCCGGGCTGATCTCGTAGGACAACCCCAGGATGCCCTGGTAAGCCAGCACGGTATCGGACTCGTCGACTGAGAGCGTGCTGCTGTCCACGGTGACTTGCGCCATTCCCACGCCGGCGCCAACGTACGGCGTCACCAGCCAGCCGAAATCCACGTCATAGTAGCCGTTTATCATGCCAGACAGGCTGGAAACGGAACCGTCCACGTCCGCGCTTCCGGTGAAGCCGAAGCCACCGACCTCGATGCGGTCGAGGTCACTGTCCCGATAAGCCAGTTCGAGATCGAAGCGAACGTTCTCCCGCCACCGGTAGCCGACAGCGAGGCTGCCGCCGACACCATGGTCCGCGGACAACTCGCCGGTCGTTCCGCCTTGTGAGACGTCCGCATCCGCCACCACGACGAACCCGAGACCGAAATCGACATACCAGGGCGACAGCGCACGCATCGCCCGGGCCGGCCGCTCGGGGACCGGGGCGCGGCTGGCGGCGGACACCGCGGCCGGCTGCTGCGGTGCCCGATAGTGAAGCGGCTGCGTCGAGTCCGACACGTATCCCGGCGATGAATAGCCCTGCGGGCTGTAATGGGGCGCCTCGTATTGCGGCGGCCGATACTGCGGCGCAGGGGTCAGCGAGTGTCCCGCACCGCTACTCGACCCGCCCTGTTCGAACGGGTGCGGTTCGTTGAACATCGCGTTGACATCGTACATGGGCGGCGCGGCCAGACCGGCATTTACAGTCGCGAGCAACGCGACAGACACCAAGCACGCCCCAGCCAGAATCGACCGCATCAATCCCCCCTCACGCCAGCCATCTGCCGGCGAACCCGCAGGCTGATGTGAGCACAAAACCACCCCGCGGGCCAGCCGCCACGCGACCGGCCACGCTGTCCCGTCAACCCGTGCCGGGCCGCGCTAGCGGATATAGGCGCTCAGCGCGTCCCGCTCGGTCCTGAGTTCCTCGAGACGGGACTTGACCACGTCGCCGATGCTTACGATGCCGACAAGCGCACCCTCTTCCAGCACCGGCAGGTGCCGAAAGCGGCCTGTCGTCATGCGTTCCATCACCGTGTCGATGAGTTCGTCCGGCTCGCAGGTCTGCACGTTGCGCGTCATCAGTTCGGATACGCGGACATCGAGCAAAGTTGCCCCACGGACCGGCAACGCCCTGACGATATCGCGTTCTGAAATGATGCCGACGAGCCGTCCGCCGTCATCGACGACGGGAATAGCGCCAATGCGGTGTTCCCGCAGGACGCCGGTGACATCGGCAACCGTCGCATCGGGAGCGGTCGTTATCAGGGTGCCGCCCTTTCCGCCGAGGATTTGCCTTACCTTCATGGCCGTTCCTCCTAGCCGAACGGCCATTACACGCCCGTTGGGCCGGGCTGTAAACCGGCTATTCCGCCTCGGGGTCGAGCAACCGGTGGAGGTGCACGACGTAATAGCGCATGTGCGCATCGTCCACCGTCGCCTGCGCCTTGGCCTTCCATGCCCGCAGGGCCGACGCGTAATCCGGGTAGATGCCCACTAGATCGAGTTGCGAGAGATCCTCGAACCCAGCCTTCGCAGGGTCCGTCAGTCGTCCGCCGAAGACCAGATGCAGCAGTTGCTTGCTCATTGCTCATTCCGTGGCCAGTGATATCCCCACGGCATATTTCGCACCGCCGCCGCGGGCAAGTTCATTCGTCTTCGAGCGGCAGCATCGCGTATGTTTCCGGCGGGACCGGGCCGGCGATTTCCCGCAGCAGCTTGCTTCGGACCGCCCGCGCGAAGTCGGTGAAGCTCTCCGCGACGATGAAGAACGCACCGGGTCCGCCGATCACGTTGTGCTGGTAGTAGGCGTCGAGGTCCCGCGGCGGCATGGAGCCCCACGGACTAGGCCGGTCGTTGATGATCGGCAGCCCGTTGATGACGATGCCGGCAGCGACCGCGTCGTCCCGCGCGTCGGCGACGAGCCTCCCCCGGTTGTTGTATCCGTCTCCCGACACGTCGATGACGCGTCGCCGTCCGGCGTAGCCGTTGTCGTCGAAGAGGCTCGCGGAGAAGTCGATTGCGGCGCTTATCGACGTCCACGCCTGAACCATGATCGGCTCGGCCGCGAGCTTGTCGGTGAACTCCCGGGCGTCGGCCTCGTCAGCGATGAGGTGCCAGTCGACGACGACCTGCTGATGGTAGTCGCCCGCCCATTCGACATAGATGACGGCGATGCGACCCAGCGGGCCATAGCCGATCGCTTCGAGGATGATCGGATGCAGCAGCGCCTTGATGTAGCCCTCGCGCTGGAGCTGCGCCTCCTGCGCGTCGATACTGCCCGAGATATCGACAGCGAGGACCAGTTCGAGGTCGACCTCGGTCGCATCCACCCGTGAGGCCGCCATCGTCTGGGCGCAAGCCAACAGGAAGGCGGCGAACACCAGCCGCGCAACGGCAGGCCGGCGCGAGCGTGGCGCACCGGAGTTCCGGCCCCTTCCGGGCTCATTTCGAAACAGCCGCTCGAGCATCGTGTCTCCCATGCCCTTGCCGGCCTCCCGGCTGCGAGCCTAGGAGAAACGCTTTCGCGAGGCGACAGCTAAAAACGCGAGCCCGTGGCGGCAACGGGTTTGCGGCGCTAAAGTCGCCCCTCGAAACGCACGGGAGGAAGAAATGGCCAAGGCACATCCGGCGCGCCGCCTGCGCGCACTCGTCAAGCGTCGCACGTTTATCTACATGCCCTCGCTGATCGATGGTCTCGGGGCGAGGCTGGCCAAGCAGCTCGGCTTCAAGGCGATCTACACCGGAGGCTACGCCACCGGAGGCTCGACCACCATTACCGAGCCGTTGCTGACGATGAGCGAACAGGTCGACCAGGCGCGGCGAATCGCGCGCGTCACCGACCTGCCGATGGTCTGCGACGCCGGAGCGGGTTTCGGCGAGCCGATGCACACGATGCGCACGGTGGACGAGTTCCACAATGCGGGGATCGCCGGCATCCACATCGAGGATCAGCTCTATCCCAAGCGGGCGCACTACCATAAGTATGTCGCCCATGCGGTCCCGCAGAACGAGTTCGTCGACAAGATCCGCTGGGCCTGCCGCGCTCGCGACAAGATCGACCCGGACTTCGTCATCATCGCCCGCTCGGATACCTGCCGCTTTCTCGGGCTCGGCGAGGCGATCAAGCGGATCAACGCCGCGGCCGACGTAGGCGCCGCCGTCGGCTTGATCTTCCCGCGCGACCACAAGGAAACGGTCGCCGCACCGAAGAAGTCGAAGATCCCGCTGGTCTGGGTGCAGAGCCGCGGCAACCGTGACGGCCGCCCCCTCTACTCGAACCAGCAGCTTGAGGAGATGGGCTACATCGGCTGCATCGATGCGCAGGTCCACATCGGCGTCGCCTTCCACTTCTTCCAGCAGGCCTTGAAGGAGATCAGGAAGACGGGCGACTACAGCGGCATGAGCCAGGAGGACTGGGTCGCCGCGCGCCAGGCGATCGAGGATCTCTGCGGCCTCGACGAGTATTACGAGGTTGAGGAGCAAACGGTCGAAAAGAAGAGTTGGGGCAAGCGCTGAAGACGGCGCGGCGGCGGGCGGTCTATAGGAAGACCGTTCCGCCGTTGGGCGACAAGCATTGACCTACAAAGAAGCTCCCCTCCTCTGACGCGAGCATCACCGCCGCCGGCGCGATCTCCTCGGGGGTACCGAAGCGGCCGATCGCCATGCGGGTCATCTTCCCGGCGCGCCATTCCTCCGACAGTGTCGCCAGCAGTGCCGTCTCGACCGGCCCCGGCGCGATGGCGTTCACCAGCACACCGTGCGGTGCGGCCTCCAGCGCCAGCGCGCGGGTGAAGCCGATCAGCCCGCCCTTGGCGGCGCAGTAGTGCGTATGATTCACGCTCCCCGAATAGAAGCCGGCCGAGGCGATGTTGACGATACGACCCCAGCCCCGGTCCCGCATCTGAGGATAGGCCGCACGGGTTACCAGATAGGCTCCGCGCAGGTTGACGTTCATCATGCGGTCCCAGACGTCGGGCGTCATCTCCTCGAATGCCACGTCACCCGTGATCCCGGCACAATTGACCACGATGTCGATGCCGCCTAACGACGCAGTCACCGCCTGAACCATAAGACCGACGCCCTCCTCGTCGGCCACGTCGCATTCGACCGCCATGGTCCGGCGGCCCAGCCCATCGATCTCGCGGATCAGCGCGGCTGCCCGGTCGCCGTCATGCAAGTGGCCAACCGCCACCGCGGCGCCTTCCCGGGCGAAGGACCGGGCGATCGCCGCACCGATGCCGCGGCTGCCTCCGGTCACCAGCGCGCGCTTGCCGAAAAGGCGCAAGGGTCGTTCGTCGGACATGCTTCACAATAAGCCCCTCGGCGCAGCAGGTTCCACCGCGGCAGAGATCGAATTGTCACCCATGTCCTCAGTGCCTAAGATCGGATCGGGGATGAGGCGACAGACGGGGGGCGACATCGCATTGACAAGAGTGGCGTTGGCGGTCGCGGCTGTCCTGGCCGTGGCCATGCCCGTTCGGGCCGACTATCCTGAGCGGCCGATCCTGCTGATCGTCAGCGGCGAAGCCGGCAGCAGCCTCGATACGGCCGCCCGGCTGATTGCCCCTTATCTGCAAAAGCATCTCGATTTCGACGTGCCGGTATCCGTAGAGAACCGGGACAGCATGGCCGGGGCCGAGGCCTACAGGGTGCTGGCTGAGTCGCCTGCCGACGGCCATGTGCTCGCGCTGGCCGTTCTTCCGGATCTCGTCACCCTGCCGATCCAGGGGAACGGGGGCTACGACCCGGCCACGCTGACGAACCTCGGCGCCATCGGATTCCAGCCGACGGTGATCGTGGTTCCTGCCGCCTCGCCGTGGAGCAGCGTCGATGATCTCATTGCTGCCGCCCGCGACGCAGCAACGCCACTTCGGTTCGGCGTGACCGACTCCGGCAGCGGGACGGCGCTGGCGGCTCGGCGCCTCTTTGCGGCGCCCGGCGTCGGCGCGCTGACCAATCCCTACACGACCGAAGCCGGGTTGCGTGGCGCCCTCGCCTCCGGAGTCGTCGCGGCGGCGGCAATGGGGCGGCCAACGGCGCTGCGGCTGAACGGCGAGGTGCGTGCCCTAGCGGGCGACATCGGCGAGCCGGAAGCCTTGCTGACGATAGCCGCACCTGCCGGATTGCTCTCGGAGATCGCGCGGTCGCTGCGCGATACTGTGAGGCGGATCGCCCACGACAAGGCCTTCGCCCATGCGGCAGGGTTGCGCGGTATCGTCGCCTCCTACCTGTCGCCCGACGAGGTGGCCGCGCGCAGGCAGGCAGCGGAGGAACTCTACGGGCGGCTGTGGCGGATCGACCCGTGGATCGGAGCGAGCGACAAGGCCGGACCTAGCAGGCTGCTGAAATAGGGGCGATCCGTCGGGGTGGCTGTCTCCTGCCG
>JBBDQX010000036.1:0-11452 GCA_040905765.1 Acetobacterales bacterium | reverse complement strand
CTGTTTCGCTCCGACCAGTTCTCGGCAGCGATCCTGCGCTCATACCTGGAGCATGAGCTGAACCCGAAGGACGTGCTGCTTGCGCTCCACAGGGTCCTGGCAGTGGGTGGGCTCGCCTTCGTGAAGGTGCCGAACTTCGCGTCGCTGAACCGTCTGGTCATGGGACGACGCTGGACGGGGTTCCGCCACCCCGATCATCTGAACTACTTCACGCCCGCGACGCTTCGGCTCATGGCGCGTCGGTGCGGATTTCAGGTGAACATGCCATGGTCGTGGCGGCTGCCCACCAGCGACAACATGTATGCGATCCTGTTGAAGGCCCACTAGGCGCTGCGGCGCGTCAGTCGGGGCGGCTGAGCTCCCATCCGCAAGATCCGTGATCTGCGGCAAGATACGGAAAGAATTCGGGAGCGACGGCTTGGGCGTACTGTCCGGTAGAACAGATAATGAGTGCTGAACGCCCCTCCGAGCGGCGCCCGAGGCGATGAAAAGCCTAGACCTGCACGCGCAGCGACTGGCCGCGGTGGACAATGCGCTCCAAATGGCAGATGCGAAGTCAATGCTCGATCTCGGTTGCGGATCGGGTCCACTGCTGCGCCGTTTGGCGCTAGGGGGCCGTATCCGGCGAATCGTCGGTGTCGATACCTCGTCGCATCAATTACGCCTGTTGTCGCAATGGCTCGCGCAATCCCAGGTTCCGGAAACCGTAGAAATCGAACTAGTCAACGCCTCGGTTACGGAAATTCGTGCCGATTGGTCAGGATTTGACGCAGCGGTGCTGATCGAATTGATCGAGCACCTCGCTCCAGACCGGCTTTCCCGCATCGAGAAGACGGTCTTCGGTCACGCCAGGCCCCGTACGGTCATTGTCACCACCCCGAATCGGGACTGCAACGCGCTGCTCGGTGTTCCCGCTCGCCGCCTGCGTCATTCGGATCACAAGTTCGAGTGGTCGCGGGAGAAATTCGGAGGGTGGTCGACGGGGGTCGCACGGAGAAATGGGTACGAGATCCGCCTGCACGGGATCGGCGTTGAGCATCCAGGCGCCGGCGCGCCGACCCAGATGGCCGTCTTTACGCGCCGGACCCCAGCGTGAGGAACTCAGGCTGCGACGGTGCCGACGTGGTCGGTCCCCTGGTCAGAACCCCTGTTCCTCCCGGCGATCGCGGACTGGTCAAGACGAAGCAGCAACGTCGTCGTTGTCGGGGCTGTCTCCGATGGCCTTCCGCACCTTCGCCCTGACGGTGACTGTTTGTCTGACACCGGAGGAGGATGGTGCGGGAAGGGCAAACGTCGCTATTTCCGGGAACGAACTGCTTCCGGTGTCGGCTTTCGGAGAGAAGCCAAGGACTGTTCCCAGCTTTCGTCCAAACCTCGCGTAGGCGGCCGCAACGACGTCCTCCGTCAGTTCCGCCTTCCGGGACAGGGCTGACAGGGTCGCGGTGCCGTCGGGCTGGCTGCCGTGCAGGTGCAGGACGGAGACGGCGTCCGCAAAGCCCGCTCTTTCGAGCGCGAATATCGCCTCCCGATACTCGACGACATTCGGTACACCATCCACCCTGTTGGCTCGCATCTGCTCGGAACGTTCGTCCAGAAACCTTTTCAAAGAACCAATCGCTTCCTGGAGCGAAGCGGCGTGGACTTCTTTCACCTTGCGCCGGCCGGCATATGCGATTGCACGATAATCGCCTTCCTGAAATCCCGCGATTATTGTGTAATGGTTATGTTTTTCTTGGACCCTCTCGGCCGTGCGTCGGGCCGTGTTGCCTGCTGACCCCAATTCAGCCTCCTTTTTTCTGCCTTAGGCGCTTGCGTTGTTGCGATGCTTTCGCTGCTATGCGCTGGCGCATCCTGCCGATCCTGTCGGAAAGTTCCGCATCCGTGAGACCGCCGAAGGCCGGGGCCATGCGCCGGACCTCGTCCAGACCGGCGTCGGGCCGGATGGTCAGGACCCGCTCGAGCAGATTCAGCGCCCGTGCATCGGCCGAATCTTTCGCCTTGCTTGCCATGGCCCGCCCTGCCTCAGAGGGTAAATCGCGGTGAACTGAAAAGGGCGGCCCAGCGTTGCGCCCCGGGACCTGCCCCCTGCAGGCGCTCCTGCTCGATCGCTTCACCCAGATCGTCCAGGTCGGCGAGGCCATTCAGCAGGCAGATGAACATGTCCATGAACGAGGCGGAGTCTTCCAGGGTCTCGAAATGGACCGTGATGTCACCACCCGCGACCTCAGCGAAGCAGCGGCCGAAACACGTCAGCCGCCGCAGCTCGTGTATGGTCTCGACGGCATCGGGGTTGGCGCCCAGCGGAATGTGTATCGAGTGCGCCCACCCCATCTTCATCGGTCCCCGTCATCTTCCCGGAGCTGGATCGGGACGGGGCCGGAGCCGAAGCCGAAGGGGTTGAAACCCGGGTCGCCCTTGAGCGAGTGGTCTGTCCTGGTCTTTCGTAGGACCATCAAGTCGCCTCGTCGTCGCGCGCCGGGAATCGTCCCGGGGCGGCAGTCGGTTCGGTAATGTTCTCGGTGCACATCCGCGGCGAAGCCTGCGGTGGTGCCGTGTGCGAACCCGCATGATGGAGTCGCGAGCGCGGCGGGGCGCTTCGAACCGTCTCGAGGAAGCCCAAGCAGCAAAAAAGATCATAGCGCGAACCGGACCGGATTTGTAGCCCTCCGCCGCGAAAGCGACTACCGCGCCGCTATGCGGCCCTCAGGAACGGTGACAACTCGCCCGATGTGACCAACGTCAACCGGTGCATCGCGCGGGTGCAGGCCACATACAGCAGGTTTCGATCCAGTTCGGTACAATAGTTCTCGACGCTGACGTCCGGCACGATCACCCGATCGAACTCCAGCCCCTTCGCCAGATGCGCGGTACAAACGACCACGCCGGACGAAAACCCGACGCTGTCTGCGTCCAGCAGGCGCGCCTCCATCCCGGCCTCGACCAGCTTCTTGTGCAGCCTGTTCGCCATCCTCTGCGTCTTGGCGATGACTGCGAGACTGCGGTGGGACGACGTCTCGAAGTCCTTGGTTTCGGCGACGATACGCGCGGTCATTTCCGCCTGCCGCTCGCAGACGAAAATTTGCGGCGCCTCGCCGTGGCGCTCCACGGCGACGAGTTGCTCGTTGGGGGATATCTTCAGGGCGAATTGCATGATCTCCCAGGTCGAGCGATAGCTCTTGGTGAGCGTCACGGGCGGCGGCGCCCGCAACACTTGCTGGATCTGTGCGGCGTTCGATGCGCTGTAAGGATTCACGGACTGCGTCGCATCGCCGAGGATCGTCTTGCGACAACCGAACAATTTGCCGAGCACGGCATATTGCAGCGGCGTGTAGTCCTGCATCTCGTCGACCAGCAGGTGCTTGACGTCCTTGTGCGGGTTGTCGATCCCCTCGATCCGCATCTTGAGGTAGATCAGCGGGAAAACGTCGGAATGCTCGAGCTTGCCTGCCGCCGGCCTGAAGAGTTCGGGCCTTCCCATCCAGACGAACAGGTTCTTGTAGGCCTCTCGTAGCGTGCTGCGGCGTGCCATGCCGCGCACGGCCGCGCGCAGGGCGCGACGTTCGTCGGTGCGAAGGTCGTAGTTGTAGTAGATGCCGATCTGATGCTCAGCGGCTTCAACGACTTTGGCGACACGCGCGGTGAACCCGATGCCCCGATGCTTGCGCCAACTTTCCTCGAAGAACCAGTCCGGCACGATGGACCGGCCGGTTCGCCACTGGACGGCTTCGAAGGAGGAGCCTTCCAGATGCTCCACGTAGGCGTCGATCCCCTTCAGGAAATCCAGCGACGCTTTTGTCGCGATCCGATCCTTCAGTTCCTCGTCGTTCTTCTCCAGTAGCAGGGTCGTCTGTTCGAAGAATGTCTGGAACCGGTATTTCGACTCCAGCAGGTCCTCCGCCAGGGAATCCATCCCGATTTCGCCGACCTGCTCCTCCCCCAGTTCGGGCAGGACATTGCCGATGTAGTCGGAAAAGACCCTGTTCGGGGAGACGATCAGGATGTCGCCGGAGTTCAGCGTATCCTTGAAGCGATAGAGCAGAAAGGCGATGCGGTGCAGCGCGATGGACGTTTTGCCGGAGCCGGCGACGCCCTGGATGATCAGCGTGTGCGCATCGGCGTTGCGTATGATGGCGTTCTGGTCGCGCTGGATGGTGGCGACGATGTTCTTCATGCCTTCGTCGGACGAACGGCTGAGTTCGCGCTGCAACACGTCGTCCACGATGTTCACGCTGGTCTCGATCATGAACTCCATTTGTCCGTCGGAGATACGGAACTGGCGTTTCAGATCGATCCGGCCACGGACCTCGCCGGCTGGCGCTTCGTACCGCGCCGGTCCGATCTCGTGGTCGTAGAACATCGACGAAATCGGGGCGCGCCAGTCATGGACCAGGATTCGCCCTTCGACTTCATCGCGAAAGTCGTGCACGCCGACGTAGACAGGCTTGCTCTCCTGATCGTTGTCGCGCTTGAAGTCGAATCTCCCGAAATACGGGGAACGCCTCAGCTTTATGAGCTTCTGTTGCTGTTCCCGGAGTATCTCGGTTGACCGCATCGTCTGCTCGATTGCCTGTCGAACCGCGATCTTCTCTATGTGGTCCATATCGCGCCGGGCATCCCACATGTAGGCGTTGCGCTCCTTGATTTCGTGGGAATACGCATTGAGGCGTGTATCGATGGCGCGCAGGTTCACCTGTACCGCCTCGAGGCAGGCGTCCAGGCGGACGCGTTCTTCAGCTTCGGCAGGGCTCATATTTCCTGTTTCGGTCTTCTGGTGGTACGGCGGCATGACCCTCCGGGGGGGCCGAGTGACAGGATCGGCAGCCTGAGCTGCGCTTGGCCCCCAGATTTCCGCTGAATCATTCCAAGCGCGACCCGAATCCGCCGCTGGTGCAGCAGGCGGCTCCCGCAGCGGAAATCCAGCTGATGTCACTGAGATTGTCGCTGTATCCGAAATTTGCGCGCAAACATCAAGGGGACGCCGTGGCGACGTACCCGGCCGAGGCCTCACTCCGCACGATTGGAATGGTCCGGGAGCCAACCGCCGGAGGAAGGTGATCCGGGCGATCTCGCGCTAACCCGAGGCGGCCGCCAGAGAACGGGGCACGGTCCCGGCCGTGATCGCGTCGACCACCTCGCGCCAGCTCCGTCCGGCGGTCTCCCCGCTCGCACCCAACAGGCCCCGCATTTCCTGCGCGAGGCGCGGGTAGGCTGCGCCGGCCAGCGCCTCCACCTTCTCGAAGATTTCCTCCTCGGTCAGCGGATTGTCCGGTGTGCCTCGTGCGGTGTCGGTCGCATGCGATAACACCCGTCCGTCCTTCAGGCGTACATGTACCCGCGCACCGCGGTCCTTCGGCCAGGGCTGCGGCGGGTCGTACTGCCTCACCACGACCTTCGGGCGCAGCGCCGCAATACGCGGGTCGTTCAGCTTGTCGCCGGAGAAGGCGGCATTGTCCGCGTGGCGGTGCACCAGCATCGAGGCGATGACATGCGGGAAGGAGAAGCGGGCGCCAAGGCTGGTCTCCGGCGCAGCGTTGCACAGTTCCGGATCGTGCACGTCGAGTTCGACCCGCTCCAGCCATTCCGTCGGATCGCCTTCCGGCAGTTCCGGCATCAGCGCCAGCAGCGATTCGACGGCGGAATGGGTGCGCCCGCAGGTCGCGTAGATCTTGTGGAAGTTGTACAGCACCGCCCAGTCCTCGCCGAGGCCGTCGGTCAGGCGTTCTGGTGCACACCCTGCGCCGAGCGCATCCGCGTAGACGTCATACAGCGAATCGGCCACGCCGCCGATTCCGAGCGCGGCCCATTCCGAGCAACGCATGCCGGACTCGACGCCGACGCCGGTCCAGGTGTTCTCGATCATCGCGCCCTTGATCACATGGTTCTGCGGACCGGCCGGCGACAGCGTCGCTGCCGCGTTGAGCGCGGCGAACATGGTATCGGCGGGCAGCCGCCGTGCCAGACCGATCGCGGCGGCGCTGCCGATGGCAGCGAAGCGGGCGTGCGGCTGGATCTTCGGCTTCGGGTCCGGGAAGGCCTCGGCTATCCGCCCGGTGATCTCGTAGCCCAGCGCGAGGGCGCGCAGGGTCTCGCCGACGCCCAAGCCCTCGGCCTCCGCTTCAGCGAGCAGGCCCGGAATGACGTAGATGCCCGGATGGCACGGCGCCTTGCGGTAACCCTCGTCGAGCTCGCACCAGTTCGACGCGGTGCCGTTGCCGAGCGCGGCCATGTGGCGCTCCACCCGCGTGGCGCCGCCGCGGAACAGCGTCGCCTCCGGCCGCGCGTCGCGCGCCGCCAGTTTGTCGAGCATCTCCTTCAACCCCGGCTCGTCCCGCGCCGCGACGGTGGCGGCGAGGTTGTCGGCGAGGATCAGCACGGCCTTGCGCACGACCGTCGGCGGCAGGTCCTCGAACCCGATGCCGCCGGCCCATTCGAGCAGGCGGTGCAGGCCCTGGGCGATGTCGTGTCGCGGCTCGCTCATGACTTCTTCTCCGCGTCACGGTGTCCGGCGCAGGCGTCGAGATAGTTGCGCGCGATGCCGGCGCCGGTGGTGATCCACACGTCCCGGTGCCGGCAGCAGTATTCCAGAATGCGGTCGAAGGCGTCGATCCGATGCGGCAGGCCCATCAGGTAGGGGTGGATGCTGATCGGCATCACGCGACCCGACTCGGCGCCCTCGCGGTACATCACGTCGAAGTGCCGGCAGGTCATGGCGACGAACTCGTCAACCGTGTCGCGGCGGGTGACGAAGGCCTGAAAGTCGTTGATCTCCGACGAGTAGGGCACCTGCACCAGCTTCCGCCCGCCGATGTCCATCAGGTAGGGCTGGTCGTCGTTCGGCCAGTCGGCGACGTAGAGCAGATCCTCCCCGACGAGATAGTCGAGGGTGTTCCAGGTCTCCTGCCGCCCCGCCGACAGCCAGCCGGCCGGGCGCGTGCCGCTGGCGGCACCTATGGTGTCGAGCACCTTGCGGATCGACGCCTGCTCCTGCTCCGGCGGCATCTCGCCGAGCTGCATGGAATTGTTCTCGTTGTGACCGATGAATTCCCAGCCGAGGCGCACGCCCTCTTCGATGATCTCGGGATGCTTGTCGCACAGGTCGCTGTTGGTGGCCGCGGTGCCGGGTACGCCGTAGCGCTCCATCACCTGCATGCAGCGCCATACGCCGACACGGTTGCCGTAGTCGCGCTCGCCCCAGACCCGCGGGTTCGGTGCGCCCTTGCCGCCGTAGCGCGCGAAGGAGCTGGTCAGCGGGAAGAACTCCAGGTTGGGAATCACCCAAAGCGCGACCCGCGCCCCTCCCGGCCACTCGAGCTTCGGGCGGCGGGTGATCGGGCTGAACGGAAAGGGGCCGTAGTCCTGCGGGTCCATGTCGCACTCCCTGCCTTCGCTCGTCGAAGCGTAGGGCGCTGCGGGTCCACATCAAGTGGAAGCTGATTCCTTCGCGGACGGCGAGGACGGAAATGACTGCACGGGTCACATTGTCTTCGCGGCGACGTAGACTGCCCTGAGCAGCCGGGAGGTAGTCATGACCGATGACCGCAAAGATGGCTCTGGCGAGACGGTACGCATTCTCTTCCAGAGGGCGGGCGTCAAGCTGACGCCCGAGCAGTTCGAAGGGCTGAGCGAATCGTTGCCGCATGTGGAGCGCCACCTGGGCACGATCCGCAAGGGGCTGAAGCGGTTCGACGAACCGGCCCTGGTGTTCAGGGCGAAGCCGGAATGACGACCAAAGTCGGCCTGCACGACCTGACCGTCGCGGAGGCCGGGCGCCTGATCGCGGCGCGCAGGCTGTCGCCGGTCGAATACCTGGACGCGTTGCTGGGGCGCATCGAGGCGACCGAGCCGTCGCTGCATGCGTTCATCACCGTGGTGCGCGACGGTGCCGCGGCCCAGGCACGCGACGCGGAGGCGGAGATCGCCGCCGGTCGCCGGCGCGGGCCGCTCCACGGCATCCCGTTCGGCCTGAAGGACAACTACGAGACCGCGGGCGTGCTTACCACCGGCAACTCCCGCCTGTTCGCCGACCATGTGCCGGAGGCGGACTCCCACGCGGCACGGCGGCTGAAGGAGGCGGGGGCGATTCTGCTCGGCAAGATGGCGCTGGACGAGCTGGCGCACGGCGGGCCGTCCGCCGATCTGCCCTGGCCGGCCGTGTGCAACCCGTGGAACACCGACTGTACCGCCGGCGGATCGTCGAGCGGATCGGCCGCGGCAGTGGCGGCACGGCAGCTCCCCTTCTGTCTCGGCACCGACACAGGCGGGTCGATCCGCAGCCCGGCGGGGCTCTGCGGCATCGTCGGTTACAAGCCAACCTACGGCCTGGTCGGGCGCAGCAGGGTGATCCCGAACTCGTTCACCTTCGATCATTGCGGGCCGATGACCCGTACGGTGGAGGACGCGGCCATCGTGCTCGGCGCGCTTGCCGGCCACGATCCCGCCGATCCGTCCAGCGTCCCCACCGACCCGGCCGACTTCGCTGCCGGGCTGCCGCAGGACCTGAAGGACATGCGCATCGGCGTCGTCCGTCATTTTTATGAGGACGATCTGCCGGCACCGGAGCATGTGCGAGATACGATGAACGCCGCGGTCGCGGTGTTCGCCGATCTCGGTGCGGCGGTGGAGGACGTCTCGCTGCGTCCCCTCGACGACTACGCCGCAGTGAAGATGACCATCCAGCTCGCCGAGATCTACTCGGTCTGGGAGGAGGAGCTGCGCGATAGGCCGGAGGTGTTCGGCGAGGTATTCCGCTACCGGACGCTGTCCGGCGCGCTGGTGCGCGGCGTCGACTATGTGCAGGCGCAGCGGCAGCGTCGCCTGATGCAGCAGGAATATGCCGCGCAGATGCGGAACTTCGATGCGGTGATCACGTCGGGCATCTACGGTCCGGCACCGCGGATCAGGAAGTGGGACCGCAAGGCGAAGTTCAGCAAGCCGTCGATCACGGTAGGCTTCAGCACGTTGGGCGTGCCGGCGGTTTCGCTGCCCTGCGGCTTCACCGACGACGGCATGCCGCTGGCGCTGCAGGTCGCCGGCAAGGCTTTCGAGGACGCGACCGTGCTGCGCGTCGCCCACGCTTACGAACGCGCCGCCGGCTGGTCAGGGCGGCGACCGCACCTGGGCGGCTGAGGAGCTCGTCGAATTTCCCTGCCAGGGCCTCGACACGACCGATTCGTCCGTTTGCCACGTCCCGGGGCGAGGCATAGGCTTCAAGGAGCCGCCGCGCGAAAAGGCGGCAGCAAAGAACCAATAATCAACGGGAGGAAGCCATGCAGCGTACGGACACCACGCGCCCTTCGCCCGCGGCGGCAGCCACGGGGCCGGGCAACACGGTCGAGCGAATGGAAGTGGTCCCGAGCGGCAAGGCGCTCGGCGCCGAGGTTCGCGGCATCGACCTGTCGAAGCCGCTGCCCGCCGAGGTCAAGGACGCGCTTCTGAAGACCTGGTACGACCACCTCGTCCTCGTCATACGCGACCAGCCGGTCCTGTCGCCTGCCCAGTACATCGAGGCGGCGCGCATCTTCGGCACGCCGGTCGAGGGCGCGAAGCGGCGCTACATCAAGGCGGCCGGGTTGCCGCTCGACGAGGAATACCCGGAACTGGCGATCCTTTCGAACCTCGACGCCAACGGTAATCCGGTGAAGGAGAACGACGGGCTCGGCAGCATGGAGGTGGTCTGGCACTCCGACAACTCCTACATTGAGAATCCGCCCGCCGGATCGTGCCTGTACTCGCTCGAGGTGCCGCCGCCCGAGGCCGGCGGCAATACCAGCTTCAGCAACCAGTATCTTGCCTACGAGACCCTGCCCGACGATCTGAAGCGGGCGATCGAGGGCAAGCGCTCGAAGCAGGATGCATCGCGCAATTCCGCCGGCGTGCTGCGCCCGGGCCTGAAGGAGCCGACCAAGCCCGAGGAGGTGCCGGGGCCGTTCCATCCTCTGGTGCGCGTGCATCCGGGAACGGGCCGCAAGGCGCTATATCTCGGCCGGCGGCGCAAGTTCCCTTCGCAGTACATCGAGGGCATGCCGATCGAGGAGAGCGAGAAGGTGCTCGACCGGCTGTGGAAGCACGCGACCGATCCGAATCTCGCCTGGTCGCACGAATGGCGTGTCGGCGACTTCCTTGTCTGGGACAACCGGTCCGCTCAGCACCGGCGCGATCCGTTCGACGAGAAATACCGCCGGGTGATGTATCGTACGCAGTTCCAGGGCGAGATTCCGATCCCGGCCTGACGGGCGGCAGGCGGCCGTTTCCTCCCGGTCGGGACGTCGATCCGGAAGCCATCGGGCCGGCGGAGCCGGCCGGGAGAACAGGGAGCCGCATCGCCATGTCCGATCCGCGCCGCCGCACCGTCGAGGGAACCCGCGCGCTGCTCGACTGGGCGGCAGGATTACGCCTCGTCGACATCCCCGCGCGCGTGCTGCGCAAGGCCGCGCTTGTCGTCGGCGACAACATCGCCGCGGCAGTCTCCGTCGCTGACCAGCCCGAGGTCCGATTCGTGCAGCAGCAGGTCGCGGCGACGGGCGGCCGGGCCGAGGCGACTGTGTTCGACGGACGCGGCACCCGCACCGACCGCTATTCGGCCTGCCTCGCCAACACGGTCGCCTGCAGCTGGCCGGAGCTGGACGAGGGTTATTCGGTCGCGAGCTGCCATGGCGGCTTGTACGTCTTCGGACCGTCCATCGCCGAGGCCGAGGCCGAAGGGCTGACCGTCGGCGACGTCGTCCGCGCCGTCGCCGTCGGCTACGAGGTCGCGGCGCGGGTCGCGCGCACCTGGACGTTCCCGCGCTTCACGGTGCATCCTCATGCGGCCTATAGCGCCATCGGCGGGGCGGCGGCGACGGCGGCCCTGCGCGGGCTCGATGGCGCGGGCTTCCACCGGGCCGCCACCGCTGCTGCGACGATGGCGGGGACCGGCAGCTACAATCACGGCATCCACGGTGGGCTTGTGCGCAACGTCTGGGCGGCGCAAGGCGCATGGACCGGCATGCGCTGCGCCGACTGGGCGCCCGGCGGCATCAGCGGCCTCCCCGACAGCCTCTACGAGGTCTACACCGAGGCATTCGGCGTCGAGCCGAAGCCGGACCAGTTGTCGGACGGACTCGGCGACGCCTTCGCCATCATGGACGGCTTCCACAAGATCCACGCTTGCTGCCAGTCGGCCCACACGGCGGTCGACGCGGCGCTGGTGCTGGTCGGGACGTTGTCCGAAAAGGGCACCGCCGCGATCGAGCGCATCGTCATCGACACGCCGCGGCTGGAGATGGATAACAAGGCGCCGGCGAACACCCTCGCGGCGAAGTTCTCGATCCCGCAGATCGTCGCAGCGACCCTGTTCTACGGCCATTGCGGCGCCGAAGCCTTCACCGATGCCTCCCTGTCCGAGCCGGAGATCGTGCGCCTGCGCAACGCCATCGAGCTGAAGCCGTGGGGGCCCGCCGATCCGCATGCGCGC
>JBBDQX010000035.1:0-11599 GCA_040905765.1 Acetobacterales bacterium | reverse complement strand
GGACGACGCGGGCAAAGGCTTCCCTCTGGCCCTGCAGATGCGCCTGCGACCGCGCCACGTCCGCCGCCTCGGCAGTAACGTCGACGGGCACGTCCATGACCGTTAACACGCCCGGTGCCTGCGCCGCTGCCGGCGAATGCGCCAGCAGCGCGCCGACGAGGAGCAGCGCGGGAGCCAAACTGCGGCGCAGCGGTCGTATGGAGGAGTTCATCGCGGGCGGCGTCAAAGCATCGGGACAATCGGGCTGAGGCATTACATCGGCGCCATGATCGGTTATTGTCGGCGCCGATCCGCCCTCCCGGCGGAAACCGCACCTTACTGTTATCGGATAAGCCATTTCCAGCCTGACCTACAAGGACTCGGGCGTCGATATCGATGCCGGCAACGCGCTCGTCGACGCCATCAAACCGCACGCCCGCACCACCGCACGTCCGGGGGTCATGGGCGGACTCGGCGGCTTCGGCGCGTTATTCGACCCGAAGGCCGCCGGCTATGACGACCCGGTGCTCGTGGCGACGACCGACGGCGTCGGGACCAAACTGAAGCTGGCGATAGAAACCGGGCATTTCGATGGCATCGGCATCGACCTGGTGGCGATGTGTGTCAACGACCTGCTGGTACAGGGCGCCGAGCCCTTGTTCTTCCTCGACTATTTCGCGACCGGCAAGCTGGAGGTGGCGAGCGCCGAGGCGGTGATCGCCGGCGTCGCAGCCGGCTGCCGGCAGGCCGGCTGCGCGCTGATCGGCGGCGAGACGGCCGAGATGCCAGGCCTTTACGCCCACGGCGACTTCGACCTCGCCGGCTTTTCCGTCGGCGCCGCGGAACGCGGCACGCTGCTGCCCGCCGCGGACATCGCCGCCGGCGACGTGCTGCTCGGCCTCGCCTCAAGCGGTATCCACTCGAACGGCTATTCGCTGGTACGCAAGCTGATCGAGCGTGACGGCCTCGACCTTGGGGAACCGGCGCCGTTCGCGGCGGACGAGCCGCTCGGTCGAGCCCTGCTGACGCCGACCCGCATCTACGTTGCCTCCGTCCTGCCGGAGGTCCGCGCCGGCCGCATCAAGGGGCTGGCCCATATAACCGGCGGCGGCCTTGTCGAGAACCTCCCGCGCATCCTGCCCGATACCGTTGCTGCCGAGATCGACGCCGCCGCATGGCCGTTGCCGCCCGTCTTCCGCTGGCTCAAGCGGGCAGCGGCACTGGACGACCGTGAACTCGCGCGGACGTTCAACTGCGGCGTCGGCATGGTGGTGGTGGTCGGTGCCGAGAATGCCGAACGCACCGCCGGCGCGCTACGCGCCGGCGGAGAGACCGTGCTGCCGCTCGGCAGTCTGGTGCCGCCCCCCGGGGAAGGCCGTGCCATCGCCATTTCGGGCACCGACCAGAACTGGGCCGGCTAGCCGATGACACGGCGGAAGACCGGTGTCCTGATCTCGGGACGCGGCAGCAACCTGAAGTGCCTCATCGAAGCCTGCGCCGCCCCGGACTATCCGGCGGAGATCGTGCTGGTGGTATCGAACCGCGCCAACGCGGCCGGCCTCGACCACGCCCGCGCCGCCGGCATAGCGCACGTCGTGGTGCCCCACCGCGACTATGCGGACCGGGAAAGCTTCGATGCCGCGGTTACCGGGGCGCTGGAGCGGGCCGGCGTGGAGATCGTGTGCCTGGCCGGCTTCATGCGCCTGCTGTCGGATGCGTTCGTCACCCGCTGGCACGACCGGCTGCTCAATATCCACCCGTCGCTGCTGCCGGCCTTCAAGGGTACCCATGCGCACCGCGACGCGCTCGCCGCCGGCGTCCGGTTCTCGGGCTGCACGGTACACTTCGTGCGGCTGGAGATGGACAGCGGGCCGATCATCGTCCAGGCGGCCGTGCCCGTCGCCCCGGACGATACCGAGGCCACGCTGGGTGCGCGCGTGCTGGCGGCGGAGCACCGGGCCTACCCGCTGGCGCTGCGGCTGGTGGCTTCGGGCCGGGCCCGCACCGTCGGCGCGCGAGTCGAGATCGACGGCGCCGCGGCGCCGTCAGGCTACGCGCTCAACCCGGCCGAATGAGCGCGCGGCTCCTCACTTGGCAAAACGGCGGCCTTGGCTATAGTGCTGCGGCCATGCACGAGCGCACGGACTAACGGCAGGATCCAGGATGGCTCAGGACACTGAAGGTCAGCGGCACCGCGAAGGCTGGGAAAGTTTCACCCGCCTGCTCACCCGGAGCACAGTAGCGATCGTCATTCTACTCGCCCTGATGGCGCTTTTCCTGGTCTGACCGCCAACTTCGGCGCCGCCGTGCAGGGCGCCGTCAGCCGACGATATCGGTCTCGCAGAAGAAGAAGGCGATCTCGCGCGCGGCGTTTTCCGGCGAGTCCGAGCCGTGCACGGAGTTCGCCTCGACCGATTCGCCGAACAGTCTGCGGATGGTGCCTTCGTCGGCGTTCGCCGGGTTGGTCGCGCCCATGATCTCGCGGTTGCGCCGTACCGCGTCCTCGCCCTCGAGGACCTGCACGACGACCGGTCCCGAGGTCATGAACTCGCACAACTCGCCGAAGAACGACCGGGTCGAATGGACCGCGTAGAACTGCTCGGCCTGCTCGCGGGTCATCCGCAGGCGCCGCTGCGCGACGATGCGCAGGCTGGCGTCCTCGAACATCGCGTTGATCTTGCCGGTCAGGTTGCGCCGGGTCGCGTCGGGCTTGATGATCGATAGAGTTCGCTCGATAGCCATGACGGCCGAATTCCTCTTTCCCTGGATGCGCCGCGTCGCGGCGTCCGAGGCAATAGCCGCCGGACCCGCCCCTCGCGGAGACCGGGCCTTATAAACAGACCGACCCGCCCTGACAACCGGCGATTCCGCAGTGCAGTATCGCGTGCGCTACCCTTGCGCCTTGCGCTCCCAGCCGCCGCCGTCGGTCTGCTGCCAATACGTCAGCGTGAAGCCGGCCTCCTTGTAGGCCCTCCAGCGATCCCGCGCCGCCTCCACCGCCGCCGGGTCGCGTCCGTCGAACAGCTCGAAGGCACGCGCATAGTCCGCCACCCTCTCCGACTGCGCGCCGTCGGTCAGGAACAGGAAAGTCGCGCCGTTCGGGTTCTCGTCGCGATCGCTGAGCCAGACCGGCTGGCGGTCGGCATGCCCGTCGCGGACGCTGCCGTGCGGAAGCCAGGCCCTGTCGTCATAAGTCCACAGCGCCGCATTCAGCGCCTCTACCCGATCCTCGCTGGACGCCAGCACGACGGCCCTCCCTCCTTGCTCCAGCACTTTCTCCAGAAGCTTCGGGAGCGCGCGTTCCAGCGGCGTGCTGGTCAGGTGATAGAAACCCACCTCGGGTTTTTCCTCCGCCATCTCACCCCTCGCAGCAGTCTGCGACGAAACGGTCGAGCAGGCGCACGCCGAAGCCGGTCGCGCCCTTGGGGCCCAGGTCCGCCGGCTCGGCCCGGTCCGCAACGCCGGCGATGTCGAGATGCGCCCAGGCCACCGCCTCGTCCCGGTCGTCGTCGAGCGCGCCGGCGAAATGCGCGAGGAAGCGCGCCGCATGGCAGGCATCCGGGGCGAGGCCGGCCGGGGCACACTGCCGCAGGTCGGCGATGTCGGACTTCAGCGCCGCCTGGTATCCCGGTCCGAGCGGCAGGCGCCACAGCAACTCGCCGACCCCGGCACCAGCGCGCGACAGGGACTCCGCCAGGCCGTCGTCCCGCGTGAACATCCCGGCATGCTCGGCGCCCAGCGCGGTGACGACCGCGCCGGTGAGCGTCCCGAGGTCGATCAGCCGCCGCGGCCGGAACCGCACCCGCGCGAAGTGCAGCAGGTCGGCCAGGACCAGCCGGCCCTCGGCATCGGTGTCGATCACCTCGACGGTGCGGCCGCTCATCGTCCTGATCACGTCGCCGGGGCGGCAGGCGGTACCGGAGACCATGTTCTCGGCGAGGCCGACGATGCCGATGGCATCGACCTTCGCGCGCCGGGCAGCGAGCGCGTGCATGGCGCCGATCACGGCCGCGGCGCCCGCCATGTCGTCGCGCATCCGCTCCATCCCGGCCGCCGGCTTGATCGAGATGCCACCGGTGTCGAAGGTGACGCCCTTGCCGACGAAGGCCACGTCCGGCCCGCCCTGCGGGGCGGTACGGCCGCGCCAGCGCATCACCGCCACCGCCGGCTCCTGCGCGCTACCCGATGCCACCGCGAGCAGCCCGCCCATGCCGAGCTTCTCCAGCCGGGCACGGCGCAGCACCCGCACATCCACGCCCACGGCATCGAGGGCCTTTGCCTTGCCGGCCAGCCAGAGCGGCGTCTTGACGTTCGACGGCTCGTTGACGAGGTCGCGCGCGAGGGCGACGCCTTCGGCGACGCTTGCGAGACGCCGGTATGCGCGCCGGGCCGGCGCGGGACTGGCGACCAGCACCTTGAGCGTCGCCGGCACCTGCGGACGCTCGGCACGCACCATGTGACGGGTATAGCGGTAGGCACCGAGCCGTACGCCGTAAGCCAGATGGGCCGCGAGGTCGGCGACGCCGTAACTGGTGCCGGGCACCCAGTCCGCCGCGATCACCAGAGCGCCGAGGCGAAGGTCGCCGTGCCGCGCCCCGCCGAAGCGCCGCGCGACGCGCCCGCCGGCACGCTGGAGTTCGAGCGGGGTCAGATGCTTCGCCGGGCCGAGGCCGACGACCATCAGGCGCCGTGCGGCGAAGGGCTCAGGCGCCTCGAGCAGGCAGACTTGCCCCGCCTTGCCCCCGAATTGCGCCGCCGCCAGGGCGCGCGTCAGCCGGCCGGACGACGCGCTGTCGAGGGCATGCGCGCTGGGCAGCATCGGGCCGCCGCCCTCGGGCAGGCAGAGCACCAGCGTACCGGCCGCCTGCTGCCGTGCCTGCCGCGTCAGGCGGCTGAAGGTGACCCGCAAGGCCCTGCCCCGCGCCGCCGGGCGGCGTCACTTCTCGTAGTGGTCCCGCACCAGGCGGTCGAGCAGCCGGACGCCAAAGCCGGTACCGCCGCGCGGCACCGTCGGCTTCGCCTTCTTCGACCAGGTGACGCCGGCGATGTCGAGATGCGCCCACGGTACCTCGTTGACGAAGCGCTGCAGGAACTGCGCCGCCGTGATGCTGCCGGCCGAACGGCCGCCGATGTTCTTCATGTCGGCGATGTCGGACTTCAGCATGTCGTCATAGGCCTTGGCGAGCGGCAGCCGCCAGACATGGTCGCCGGTAGCGCGGCCGGCCGCCTCCAGCCGGGTGGCGAGTTCGTCGTTGTTGCTGAACAGGCCGGCATTCTCCTCGCCGAGCGCGACGATGACCGCGCCGGTCAGGGTGGCGAGGTTGACCATGAACTGCGGCTTGAAACGGCCCTGCGTGTACCAGAGCGCGTCGGCCAGCACGAGCCGGCCCTCGGCGTCGGTGTTGATAACCTCGACGGTCTGGCCGGACATCGAGGTGACGACGTCGCCAGGGCGCTGCGCGGTACCCGAAACCATGTTCTCGACGAGGCCGATCACGCCGACGACGTTGGCCTTCGCCTTACGCCCGGCAAGCGCCTTCATCAGGCCGGTGACGACGCCGGCACCGCCCATGTCCCACTTCATGTCCTCCATGCCGCCCGCCGGCTTTATGGAGATGCCGCCGGTGTCGAAGGTGACGCCCTTGCCGACGAACGCCACCGGCTTCGCGGTAGCGGCCTTCGCGCCGTTCCACTGCATCACGACCATGTAGGGGTCACGGGCGCTGCCCTGCGCGACGCCGAGCAGGGTGCCCATGCCCAGCTTCTTCATCTGGCGCTTGTCCAGCACCTCGATCCTGATGCCGAGCCGGGCAAGCTTGCGACACTCCTTCACGAAGCTTTCCGGAAACAGGATGTTGGGTGGCTCGCTGACCAGGTCGCGGGTCAGGAAGATGCCCTCAGCCACCTTGCCCAGCGGCATGTGCAGGTTGCGCGCCCTGGCCGGTTGCTCGACCATCACCGCGACCTTGCGCAGCGTCGGCCGGTCCTTCTTCTCCTCGCGCGTCCGGTATTTGTCGAAACGATAGCTGCGGAGCTGGGCGCCGAAGGCGAATTCCGCGGCGGCCGCATCCTCACCGAGCGGCACGTTCCTGCCGAGGTCGAACCAGATCGAGGCGGTTTCCTCGCCGGCGCCGGAAAGCGCGGCCACGGCATGGCCGCCCGCATCCTCCGCCGCCAGGTCGTCGACCTTCTTGTCCTCGCCGAGACCGATCAGCACGACCCGGGAAACATCCAGTCCCGGAGGTGCCAGCAAGGTGCAGACCTTGCTCTTGTCGCCATCGAAGCCCGAAGCGTCGATCGCCCGCTTCAGCGCGCCGCCGGTCGCCTTGTCCAGCTCCTTGCACTTCGGGCTGAGTGCCTTGCCCTGGCATACCGCGACGACGAGCACGCCCGACCTGGGAAGGGACTGTTTCGCAAAGCTGACATTTAGCACGGGCAACCTCCGTGGCCGGGTGGCGAACGCGGTATGTGTCGGAGACGGGCCCGGGCAGACGCCCCCGGCGCCCCAACGATTTCTGGAGACTTCCTAGTTACGGCAACTGTCGCCGAAAAGCAAAACGGCGGCGAGACCCGCGGCGGCGTGTTAAGACACCGCCACCATGATGGAACTGATCTCCGGCTTCCTGCCGACGCCCGGACAGGCCCTTGGACTTGGCGCCGTGCTGGCCGCGGCGTGGTTGCTCAGCCTGCTGGGCGCGGTGGCTGGATGGCGCGACCGGATGGCGGAAGCCGACCTGGTCTGCGGCTGGGCTATCGCGACCGTCGTCGTCGTCCTGCTCGGAGGCTTCGGTGGACTGGGCCTTTCGAGGATATTTCTCGGCCTGCTGGCGGCGGCGCTGGTTTCAGGCGCCGCGACCTGGGCCAACGAACGGCGGATTGGGCCGCCCGGCAGCCTCCGGCTGGTGGCGCTGGCGCTGCCGGTGCTGGTCATCGGTGCGGCGATGCAGGCGTCGCAGTGGGACGAATTCTCGCAGTGGCTGCACTCGACGCTGTTCCTCCTGTCCACCGACACCCTGCCCGATGCCCAGAGGCCGGATACGGGTGCCAGCTATCCGGCCTACCCCTACGCGATGCCGGTCGCCGGCTATGCCGCCTCGCGGATCGCCGGCCGGTTCGTCGAGAACGCCGGGGCGCTGTTCAACATCGTTCTGCTGATATCGCTGGCGGGGCTGCTCGTGCGGCTGGCCGCCACCGCAGCGGGCAGCGGCCGCGGCTGGGGTCTCCATGCCGCCGCCCTGCTGGGCGTTACCCTGCTCAGTCCGACCTTCGTGCCGAAGATCGTCTTCACCAGCTATGCCGACAGTGCGACGGCGGTGGCGACGGCCTTCGCCGGCGTGCTCGGATGGGCCTGTCTCGGCGCGCTGGCGGGCGACGACGCCCCCAGGGCACGGACGCTGGCGCTGCGCTGCGGCCTCGCCCTGCTGGTGCTCGTCAGCCTGAAACAGGGAAACGCGGGACTCGTGGCAGCGGTGCTGCTCGGCATCGCTGCCGCGGCTGCAGCCGATCCCTCCGTCCCGTTCCTCCGCACCCTGAGGCTGTCGCCGCTCGCGTTCGGGCCGCCGGTAGCGATGTGGGGAGCGTGGGAAGCATATGTCGCGTGGCAGATCCCCGGCGGCGGCTTCCAGTCGGTGCAGCCCGACCTGTCGCTCGTGCCGCAGGTATTCGCCGCGATGCTCGACGTCGCGCTGCACAAGGGCGGCTTCTTCGGCCTGATGCTGATCATCTTCGGCCTTGCCGCCAAGGCGCTGTGGCGCTTCCGGGGCGAACTCGACCGGCTGGCGGTATTGGCCGCCACGGCGTTCATCGTCTACGTCTTGTTCCTGCTGTGGGCCTACATCTACCGATTCGACCCGTACGAGGCGGTGCGGGCGGCGTCGTTCTGGCGGTACAGCACCCATCTGGGCGGACTGGCGCTGGCGGTGGCCGCCGTCGCCCTCGGCATGGCCTGGCGACGACAGGGCGGCTGGCGGCCGGCGGCGAAGCTCGGTCCGGCCGCCGTCGCCGCGGTAGTGCTGCTGCCGATCGCCCTCGAACAGAAGCTGAGGTTCGACCGGCACCCGGTAAAGCAGCAGGTGCGGGAGGTCGGGGCGGCGATCGCGGACATCTTGCCGCCTGGCGCGCGGCTTCTGGTGATCGACCCGATGGACCCTGGACTATACGGCAAGATGGTGAACTTCGAGCTTGGGCGGGCGGGCCGGAGCGGCATCGTCGGGGCGATGCATGGCGAACAGACGCCGGCGGAGGCGATCACCGGCACCATAGACCGGAGCGGGTCCACCCACCTCTGGGTCCACACGGCAACGTCCGCCGTCGGCTCAGCCCTCGGCCTCGACGTTCCGCCCGGCGCCTCGCACCTGCTGGAACGACAGGACGGCGGCTGGCGGATCGTCCGAAGCTGGCCCTACCGGGGCTACTCCGACCCCTCGATGGTAAGGGACTGAGTCTTCAGCGGGGGGCGCCTGCCTCGCGCCAGCACCCACAGCACCCCGCCCGGAAGCCCTTGCAAAACGGCCGCGAGCCCGAACAGCACGGATACCACCACCGCCGCCTCCAGCGGAATGCCGATGAGACCGAACCCCGCCGCCAGCGCGCCCTCCCGCACCCCCCAGCCGGCTATGGAAACCGGCACGAGGGTAACGAACATCGCCAGGGGCACGATCACCAGCGCCTCGCCGAACGAGAGCGAAAGGTCCAACCCCAAGGCCAGCAGCCATACCGCGACCACCAGCAGCACATGCCCGGCGACCGACAGCGCAAGCAATAGCACGGCCGTGGCCGGTGACGCGCACAGACCGCGCAGCATCGCCGCGAGCCGGCAAAGCGTCGCCAGCAGCGGCCAGTCTAGCCCACCCAGCGGCAGGCGGTCGAACCAGAGCAGTCCGCCGATCGCCGCCAGCAGCCCCAGCATCGCGGCCGGCAGGGCGACGGCAAGGGCATGGTCCGGCATCAGCGCGAGCAGCGACGGCATGCCGCAGACGATCAGCAGCAACAGCCCGACCACCTGGATGACACGCTCCGCCATGACGCCGAGGAACGCATCGGAGAGGGTGGTGCCGCTCTGGCGCAGGTACCAGACCCGCACCGCGTCGCCGCCGACGCTGGACGGCAGGACCTGATTGAAGAACAGGCCGATCCAAACGATCTGCAGGACCGCACCGACCGGACGCCCCATGCCCACCGACGCCAGCAGCCAACGCCAGCGTACGACGAACACCAGTCCCTGCAGGTAGAAGACGGCGACCGCGAGGACGGCGGCCACCGGCGCCAGCCGGCGCAACCAGCGCAACGCCGCGTCGGCATCTATCGCCGACAATAGCCATGCGATCAGGACCGCCGAGACCAGCGCCTTCAGCAACGGCGTCAACCAAGGGGCCATCTTCATTCCGGGTCGGATGGGCAAGCGGCGCTGGGGATCAATTCCCGGATCATGACCGAGCCTTGCCGGTTGGTCGGCGGTGCGGCGTTCTTTATGATCCGGCCCGACCCGATCTGCAAACGGGGGAGACCATGGGACGCTTCGGATTCGGCCAGCCCGTACGGCGCAAGGAAGATGCCCGCTTCATCACCGGCGCCGGCCGCTACCTCGACGACCTCCGCTTCGAGAACCAGAGCTGGGCGGCATTCGTCCGCTCACCGGTCGCTCGTGGGCGGATCGAGTCCATCGACGCCGCGGCGGCCCGGACGATGCCGGGCGTGCTCGGCGTGTTCACCGCCGCCGACCTCGTTGCCGACGGCATAGGCTCCCTGCCCTGCCTCGCGGGCGTGCGCGGCATCGACGGCAAGACAGCCCGGGCGCCGGCGCGCGGGCTGATGGCCGACGACGAGGTGCGCTACACCGGCGAAGTCGTCGCCGTAGTGGTCGGAGAAAGCCTGGCGCTAGCACGCGATGCCGGCGAAGCGGTCCTCGTCGAATATGCGGAACTGCCCGCGGTGACCGGCCTGGCCGAGGCGGTGACGGACGGCGCTCCCGCGATCTGGCCCGACGCGCCGGGGAACATCGCCTTGCACTGGCAGACCGGTGATGCCGACGCGACGGACAAGGCCTTCGCCGAAGCGGACCGCGTGGTGTCGCTCGACATGGTGAACAACCGGGTTGCGCCGAGCCCGATGGAACCGCGCGGCGCCATCGGACTGCACGACCCGCAGACAGGTCGGTACACCCTGCACCTGTCGACGCAGGGGGTGCATTCGGTGCAGAGCGTGCTGAGCAAGCACGTGCTGAAGGTCGACAAGTCGCAGGTGCGCGTGGTCAGCCCCGACGTGGGCGGCGGCTTCGGCCTCAAGATCTTCCTGTTTCCGGAAGAGGCACTGACCGCATGGACGGCGCGCAAGGGCGGCAGGCCGGTACGCTGGGAGGCCGACCGCAGCGAATCTTTCCTCGCCGACACGCATGGCCGCGACCACCGCAGCACGGTCGAACTGGCGCTGCGCAACGACGGCGAGATCCTCGGCCTGCGCGTACGCACGCTCGCCAACCTGGGGGCCTATCTGTCGCTGTTCGCGCCGGCGATCCCGACGGTCAGCGGGGCGGGAATGCTGGCCGGCCTCTACAGGATGCCCGCGGCGCATGTGGATGTGCGTTGCGTGCTCACCAACACCGCGCCGGTCGATGCCTATCGCGGTGCCGGCCGCCCCGAAGCGGCGTATGCCATCGAACGCGCGATCGACCATGCCGCGCGGGAACTTGGCCTGCCGCCAGATGCGATCCGGCGGCGCAATTTCATCGCCAACGACGAGTTTCCGTTCACTACGGCGCTGGGCGAGACGTACGACAGCGGCGACTTCGAGCGGAATATGGACGACGCCATGGCCGCCTCGGGCTGGGGCGAGCGCCAGCAACGGAAGGATGAGGCGGCCCGGCACGGCCGGCTCTACGGCATCGGCATGTCGACGTACATCGAGGCCTGCGCCGGCGGCGGCGACGAGCGCGTCTCCATGCGCTTCGAGGATGACGGCACGGTCAGTGTCCTGGTCGGCAGCCAGTCCAACGGACAAGGCCATGAGACCGCCTATGCGCAGCTGGCAGCCGAAGCGTTCGGGATCGATATCGACCGGGTCAACGTGGTGCAGGGCGATTCGGACGTCGTCACCTTCGGGCGCGGAACCGGCGGGTCGCGCGCACTCGGTGTTGTCGGCGCGGCAGTGCAGGCTGCGGCGACCAAGATCATCGAGAAGGGGCGGAGCGTCGCGGGCCACGTGCTGGAAGCGGCACAGGCCGATATCGAATTCGAGGAGGGCCGCTACGTCATCGCCGGGACCGACCGCAGCGTCGGCCTGTTCGAGGTGGCACAGGCGGCCCGCGCCGACAAGGGCCTGTCGGACCGGGCGGCGGACGACGAATTGGGCGACGGCATCGCCGGGCTCGACGACAGCGCGCGCTTCAAGCCGGCGGCCTCGACCTATCCGAACGGCTGTCACGTCTGCGAGGTCGAGATCGAGCGCGACACCGGCCGGGTGCACGTCGTCGGCTACACGGTCGTCGACGATTTCGGTGTGGTGCTGAACCCGCTGCTACTGGAGGGGCAGGTCCATGGCGGCGTCGGCCAGGGCATCGGGCAGGCACTGCTGGAAGAAGTGGTCTACGACCGCGAGACCGGGCAGCTCGTCACCGGCTCGTTCA
>JBBDQX010000034.1:8560-11713 GCA_040905765.1 Acetobacterales bacterium | reverse complement strand
GGCGCTCGGCACCGTCGCGGCGCCGAGCTCGGCCAATCTCGCCGTCGACCTGTCGAGCCACCTGATCTCGATAACCACCGGTTTCACCGGCACGGACCTGCTGCTGTTCGGGGCCACGCCGGGCGAAGGCGACATCATCGTGGTGGTGCGCGGGCCGGCGACGAGGGTCGACGTGCGGCGCAAGGTTCGTGTCGCCGGCATCTGGGTCAATGGCCCGAGCGCGGAGTTCGAGGACGTGCCGGCCCTGTACATCCTCAGTTCCAGCAGGCCGGTCGACGAGTTGTTGCGGCACGAGCTGCGGCGTGCTCTCGGCATCGGTTTCGACGCATTTCCGGCCCGCACCGTAGAGCCGCTGAAGCCCGGCGAGGTCGGACCCTTCCGCGATGCGCTGATCCGGCGCAAACAGGCGCTCGGCCTCTACAGCTCGGAGGTCGGCGTGCGCTTCGTGCAGGACCAGCTGTTCCGCACCACGATCAGCTTCCCGGCCAGCGTGCCGACGGGCGAGTACCGCGTCGACGTCTACCTCATCGACGACGGCAAGGTGGCGAACATGCAGGCCACGCCGCTCGCCGTAACAAAGGCGGGCATCGGCGCCAAGGTGTTCGAATTCGCGCACCGCTACAGCGCCCTGTATGGCATCATCGCGGTCCTTCTGGCGTTGTTCGCCGGCTGGCTGGCAAACGCCTTGTTCCGGAGGTCCTGACCATGACCGAACCCGCCGGACAGAACGATACATCCCCGCCGCGCTCCAGCGCGGACGCCGAACGTGTCTTCCTCGTCGTCGTCGACGATACCGAGGAGATGCACGCCGCCCTCATGTTCGCCTGCCAGCGGGCCCGGCGGACCAGCGGGCGGGTCGCCCTGCTGCGGGTGATCGAGCCGGTCGAGTTCCAGCACTGGGGCTCGGTCGCCCGGCTGATGCGCTCGGAGGCGCGGGAAGAGGCCGAGCAACTCCTGCACCGGCTCAGCGAGGACGTGCATACCTGGTCGGGCAAGGTCCCGGTGCTGCATGTACGCGAAGGCATGGCTCAGGAGGAAATTCTTGCCCTGATCGACGAGGACCGGTCGATCTGCATTCTCGTGCTCGGCGCCGACATCGGGCCGGGCGGGCCCGGCCCGCTGGTCAGTCAGTTCACCAGCAAGCTCGTCGCCCGTTTGCATGTGCCCATGACCATCGTTCCCGGCAACATGACGGACGAGCAGATTCGCCAGATGGCCTGACCTTCAGGGTTGCTTTCCCAAGGGTTGACTTCGCCGCTGCCGTGACCCAAGTGCTTGCCCAGAAACGGGTGAAAGTTTAGGACCAAGGGCATGTTCATTCAGACCGAGCAGACGCCGAATCCGGCGACGCTGAAGTTCATCCCGGGCCGGGAGGTCGGCGGGGAAACGACGGCCGACTACGTTTCGGCCGATGCTGCGGCGGAGTCACCGCTGGCGCGGCGGCTGTTCGACGTCGACGGCGTCACCGGCGTCTTCCTCGGCGCCGACTTCGTCACCGTCGCGAAGCGCGACGACAAGGAATGGCAGGTGGTCAAGCCTGAAGTCCTGGGCGCGATCATGGACCATTTCACCTCAGGCCAGCCGGTGTTCACCGGCGGTGGCCCGGCGTCGACGCAGGCGGACGAGGGCGAGGACGATGAGATCGTCGCCCAGATTCGCGAGCTGATCGACACGCGGGTGCGACCGGCCGTGGCCATGGACGGCGGCGATATCATTTTTCGCGAATTCCGGGACGGCGTCGTCTACCTGCGCATGCAGGGGGCCTGTTCCGGTTGTCCCAGTTCGACGGCCACGCTCAAGCACGGTATCGAGAACATGTTACGTTACTATGTTCCCGAAGTCGTATCGGTCGAACCGGTCGAAGCCTAGGGTGGGCGCGGCCGACCTTTCCAGCCACGGCCCCCGTCCGGGGGCCGCAGGTCGCGCAGAGAGATTCTCGTGGTTTCCCCCTGGGGCCGCCGACGGTGACGCCGGTGCGGGGATCCGGGAAGAGGGGTTTTTGCTGATGCGCTCGCCTTTACAAATTTCACGAAAGGTTGTGGAGGGCTGCGGCTTGCGCGCATGCGTCGCAATCGTCGCGGGGGCCATCCTCGCGGTCTCGGTCGCGGTGCTGCACGGCGCTTCGGCGCTTGTGCCGGCCGGCGGGCCGGAAAGGGTCGAGATCGCCTTCGCGCACGGCAGCATTCCGGCGGTGCTGACGCGGCCAGCGGACCAGATCGGCTGGGCGCTGGGCGGCGTGCGCGAAATCGCGGTGACGGACGTGGAATCGTCGGCAGAGCTTGCGGCCTTGCACGACACGCTGCGCTATCGCTGGGCCGATGTCCGGACGGGCGATGCGCCGGTGCCGCGTGTCTTTCTCGCCGCGCTGCCGCCGGACCTCGAGGAGGTCCCGTCGGTAGCCGAGCGCAAGCGCCTGTTCTTCAAGAGCGTGCTGCCGCTTGTCGTTATGGTGAACGAGGTCATCTCCGCCAAACGCCAGCGCATCCTCGAGATCAGGTCCCTGATGGACAGCGGCAGGCAGGTGTCCGATCGCGACCGGCGCTGGCTCGAGACGATGTGCGAGCGCTACAACGTGGCGGACGAGGATCTCGACGCGTTGCTGCTGCGGGTCGATATCGTGCCGCCTTCCCTCGCGTTGGCGCAGGCCGCCAAGGAGAGCGGCTGGGGCACGTCCCGTTTCGCAGTCACTGGCAACGCGATCTTCGGCCAGCGCACCTGGGACGGCGGCGGCCTCGTCCCGGCCGAACGTGTCGACGGCGAGACCCATCAGGTGCGGGCGTTCGGCAGCCTGATGGATTCGGTGTGGTCCTATGTCCACAATCTGAATTCGCATGCGGCCTATGACGCGTTCCGGCGCGAACGTGCCGCCGGGCGCGCGGAGCAAGGCGGGACGGTGGAGGGGTATCGGCTGGCCGGCACGCTGGAAAACTATGCCGAAACCGGCGCCAGCTACGTCGACGCCCTGCGCTCGATCATCCGCGTCAACAAGCTGCGCGTGCTGGACCGCGAGCCGTTGCAGACGGAAGTGCCGGAAATCGTCGTCTGAACGGCGACGGCTCAGCGTGTTTCAACGTAGAACTGCCGCCCGAACCAGTGCCAACGGTTGCCGGGCCCGGGCATCGTGCAGTTGATGCGCGCCCGGCCGGCGGGCAG
>JBBDQX010000034.1:0-8550 GCA_040905765.1 Acetobacterales bacterium | reverse complement strand
GCGTATCGAGGCGTACCTCGATACGCCGCTCGCCGAGGCGCTCCAGCCGCGCGCGTCCCTGGCCCGAAGAGTAGCAGGCCAGACCGGCGAGGTCGTCGATCCCGTCCGCCACCGTGAACCCGAATGCGGGCGTCGCGGTCTGCAGCAGCGGGTCGGCCGGCGTCACGTCCGTCACCGGCAGCGGCAGCGCGTTCGCGCCGAGCCGGAAGCGTTCGAGGTCGCCGAACTGTTCGTTGAGCGCGAAGCGCGGCAGGTAGTACAGCGACTCACCGTTGTGGATCACTCCGGAGTGCTGCCCGAAGGCGGCGTCGAACCCCATCTCCTTCGCGAGTTCCATGACCGACGCGCTGGCCTCGCCGTACGGATAGGCCAGCAGCGACGGGCGCTCGCCGAGTTCGGCTTCGAACCGCTCGTTCGAGAGGGCAAGCTCGGCCCGGTTGCTGTCCGGATCCTGCAACGGCATGTGCGGGTGGCTCGCCGTCTGGCTCCCGATCGTCACGCCGGCGGCCTTGAGTTCGCGAATCTGGTCCCATGACATGTACCCCGACGCGGCGGCGTCGATCGGCTCGGTGGCCACGAAGAGCGTGAACGGCAGGCCGGCCCTCCTGAGCCGGGGCCAAGCCTGTTCGTAAACGGAGAGATATGCGTCGTCGATGGTAATGGCGACGGCCCGGTCCGGAAGTGCTTCCCGGTTGCCGAGGCGGCGCACGATCTCCGGCAGCGGCATAACCGTGTAAGGCCCGGACCGCAGTTCCTCCAGATGCTGTTCGAACTGCTCGATCCTGATGTTGGTGGACGGCAGTTCGCTTTCGCCGAAGCGATGGTACATGAAGGCAACCGCGGAATCCGCGGCGCGGGCCGACAGGGCGCAGACCAGCAGGGCGACTGCCAGTGCCGCCGCGATGGCGGCGAGCCTCCGGTTCGGGGTCGGGAAATCCCTGCGGTCTGTCACGCGATGCTCGTTCAGGTTCGGGGCTGTGGCTATTGTGGCCATGGGCACCGGCTCCTACAAGGTGCTCCGGGCTCGCGCAGCGGCGCGGGCCGTGCGTTTATCTCCCGGCCGACACCGGCCGTCCCGCCCGAACACAAGACCGGAGGCGCACGATGGCAAGCGCACTCGACCAGGCCGCCCTGGACACGCTGTTCGAGGAGGCCCGCACCCATAAGTCATGGGCCGACCGCGACATCGGCACGGTCACCCTCGAGCGACTGTACGGCTTGCTGCGCATGGCGCCGACCAGTGCCAACTGCTCGCCGGGGCGTTTCGTCTTCGTTCGTACGCGCGAAGCGAAGGAGAGGCTCCGGCCGTGCCTGTCGAGGGGCAACGTCGACCAGACGATGAGCGCACCGGTCACCGCCATCGTCGCCCACGACTCCCGCTTCTACGATCTGCTGCCGACGCTGTTTCCCGCCGCCGATGCCCGCTCGTGGTTCACGAGCGACGAGGACAAGGCGCGTGAGACGGCGTTCCGCAACGGCACCCTGCAGGGCGCCTACCTGATCATGGCGGCCCGTGCGCTGGGCCTCGACTGCGGTCCGATGTCGGGGTTCGACAACGCCGCCGTCGACGCGGCCTTCTTCCCCGAGGGCCGCGTGCGTTCGAACTTCCTCTGCAATCTGGGCTACGGGTCGGGCGACCGCCCGGGGCCCCGCAGTCCGCGCCTGCCCTTCGACGAGGCTTGCCTGATCGCGTGACGACCACAAACGCAGCAGCGGGAGCGCCGCCGCGCCGGGTGCTGGCGATCGACAGCACGACAGGGGCCTGCTCCGCAGCGGTGACCGTCGATGGTCGCCTCGCCGGCCGCTGGCGACGCGAGGGCGCGCAAGGCCATGCAGAGGTGCTGATGCCCGGCATCGCCGAGGCAATGGCCGCGGCGGGGGCTGGCTTCGCCGACCTTGATCTGCTGGCCGTAACGGTGGGACCCGGCTCGTTCACCGGGCTGCGCGTCGGCCTTGCCGCGGTGCGCGGCCTCGCCCTCGCGCTAGGCGTGCCGGTGGTGGGCGTTTCAACTTTCGAGGCCGTCGCCGCAGGCGCTTCGGACGTCGCGGCGCGCAGCCGGTGCATCCTCGTGGACAGCCGGCGGGGCGACGTGTTCCTGCAGTGCTTCGGTCCTGCCGGCCATCTCTCCGGGCCCCTGGCCGAGCCCGTGGTCGCGGCGCCGGAGTCCGTCCCGGACCTGCTGCCGCCCGGGCCGCTGTGGATCGGCGGGGATGGCGTCGCCGTGCTGCGTGCCGCAGGGATCGATCCGGCAGCGCGCGGCGATGCCGTCCTGTCGGATGCCGGTCCGGATGCCGTCGCCGTTGCCGCCGTGGGTGTCGCGCGCCACCTCGGAATGCTGCCCCCGCTGCCGATGCGGCCGCTCTATATCAGGCCGCCCGCCGCCAAGCTGCCGGCGGCGCGATGATCCGCGACCGCGGCCTCACCGTCGTGCCGGCCACCGTGGTGGACAGCGGCGTGCTGGCCGCACTCCACGCCGAGGCGTTTGCGCAGTCGTGGTCCGTCGACGGCTTCGCCGCCATGCAGCGTTCGCCCGGCGTCGTCGCCCTGCTCGCCTGGCCCCGGGGCGCCGGGCAGACGGACGAGCCTGCGGGCTTCATTCTCTATCGCGCGGTCGCGGACGAGGCGGAGATCCTGACCCTGGCGGTCCGCCCGGCGCAACGGCGCCGCGGCATCGGCGCCGCCCTGGTGGGTGCGGCGGCGGCGCAGCTGGGGCCGGCCGGCGCACGGATGCTGCATCTCGAGGTTGCGCGGGACAATGAGGCCGCACTTGCCCTTTATCATGCCTGCGGATTCCGCGAGACCGGCCAGCGCGGCGGGTACTATGCGGGTTCGGGGCCGACGGTACCGCGCGTCGATGCCCTGCTGATGTCGCTCGACCTCGGCTGAGGCTTCAGCCGTTCTTCCGGACCGTCAGCCTGTGGATGCGATCCGGCCCTTCGCCCCCTCCCTCGGGCTCAAGGTCGATGACCTCATGTCCATGTTCACGTATGGATCGTGGTACGTTCTCCAAGGGTTCCTGCCCCTTCAGGCGGATTTCGCAGATGGCGCCCGGCGGCATCTTCTCGATCAACAATTTGGTCCGGACGAAGGTCATTGGACATAGTTCTTGGGTTATGTCGAGGTAGTAGCTCGCGACTTCAGTCGTCATGAGGCTTCCTCGTACAGTTCCGGCCAAATCTAGACTCTAGAATAAGGAAATATATATTGCTTGCCAGTATAGATGATTCTATAACCACCGCCGCGTTTGGACCGGAGCAAGAATTCATGTCCGATCAGGCCAATGCCAGTGAACTCCTCGAACTGACTGCGGAAATCGTTTCCGCCCACGTCAGCAATAACACGGTGAATGTGGGGGAGTTGCCGCAGCTCATTCAAGACGTCTACCGGACCCTCTCCCAAGTCGGCAACGCGACGTCTCAGCCCGAACGCCCGCAGCCTGCAGTTCCGGTCAAGAAGTCGGTGACGCCGGATTACATCATCTGCCTGGAGGACGGCAAGAAGCTGAAGATGCTGAAGCGGCACCTCAAGACGGCGTACAACATGACGCCGGAGGAGTACCGCGAGCGCTGGAATCTGCCGCCGGACTACCCGATGGTAGCGCCGAACTACGCCAAGCATCGCAGCAACCTCGCCAAGAAGATCGGTCTCGGGACCAAGCCGCGCGGCCGCCGCGCCGCCGTCTGACATCTGTAGCGATTCGCGCGGCACCGCCGCGCCGCGGTTGTAGGCTCGCCGAGCGCTTTCCGGTATAATGCGGCCCATGGCAATACCCGCAGCAAAGAAGCAGCCCGTCTCCCGCATCGAGCAGCTCTGCATCGACAAGGGAATGAAGATGACCGAGCAGCGTCGGGTGATCGCCCGCGTGCTGTCCGAGTCGCAGGACCATCCCGATGTGGAGGAGCTGTACGCGCGCGCGACAGCGATCGACCCGCGCATCAGCATTTCCACCGTCTACCGCACGGTCCGGCTGTTCGAGGAGGCCGAGATCCTCGATCGCCACGATTTCGGCGGCGGGCGCGCACGTTACGAGAGCGCGCTACAGGGACACCACCATCATCTCATCGACGTGGATACCGGCGAGGTGATGGAGTTCGAGGACGAGCGCCACGAGCAGATCGCGCGCGAAATCGCTGAACGGTACGGTTTCGAGCTGGTCTGCCACCGGCTCGAACTGTTCGGCCGCAAGAGAAAGTCACGCCGGTCATAAAACATTTATGTGAACGGCCACGGCCCTTCGCGCAGATTGCCCCTTCGGTCGATGGCATGACGGGAGGCATCGTATGATCCAGTCCGACGCGACGACGACCCGCGCGGACGCTTTTCGTTTCAATTCCCTCGAAGTCCGGCTGGCGGAAGACGAATCCGAGGTGCGTGCCAGCCAGGCCTTGCGCTACCGTGTGTTCTACGGCGAGATGAGGGCGCTGCCGACGCCCCAGATGGCGGCTGCCGAGCGCGACTTCGACGCTTTCGACCCGATCAGCGATCATCTTCTGGTGATCGACCATGCCTTGGGCCACGGCCCGGAGGCGGTGGTCGGCACCTATCGCCTCATCCGGCAGGTGCAGGCCGACCGCGCGGGCGGATTCTACTCCGCCTCGGAGTACGACCTCGAACCGCTGATGGATTATCCCGGGCAGTTGCTGGAACTCGGGCGCTCCTGCGTCCACGCCGCCTATCGGACCAAGCCGACGCTGCAACTGCTCTGGCGGGGCATCGCCGCGTACGTGTTTCACCACGACATCGGCATGATGTTCGGCTGTGCCAGCCTGCCGGGTAACGACGTGGCCGACCTCGGCCCGCGGCTAAGCTACCTCCACCACAACCATCTGGCACCGGCCGAAATCCCGCCGCGTGCGCGGGCGGGCCTTTACGTCGACATGGCGGTACAGCCCGAGGATCCGGCGATGCGTCCCCGCCTGTTCGCCTCGCTGCCGCCGCTGATCAAGGGCTACCTGCGGCTCGGCGGATATGTCGGGGACGGCGCAGTGGTGGACCGGCAGTTCAACACGACGGACGTGCTTGTCCTCGTCCAGACCGACAAGGTGACCGACAAGTACTTCCGGCACTACGAACGGTCGGTCGGAGACCGGACGCGCGGCTGACATCGTGGCCACCACTGCGCTGCAGCCGCCGGCGGCGACCGTCACCCAGCTGGAATCGACGCTGCGTGCAGGATGTCGGGCATGCGCCGTGCTCGGCTGGAGCTGCGTCACCATCCCTGTCCAGGCCGTGCTGCTGGCGCTCGGCCGCCGACGGGCTGCCACCCGCTTCGGCAGCTTCTATCATGCCGTGCTTGCCCGTTGCCTCGGGCTCCGGGTGACGGTCGGCGGGGCGCCGCGCGCGCCGCACGCCCTGTTCGTCGTCAACCACTGCAGCTATCTCGACATTCCGGTGTTCGCGGGCGCAGTTCCGGCGGCCTTCGTCGCCCGGCACGACATCGCCGGCTGGCCCGGCATCGGCCTGCTGGCGGCGCTCGGCCGCACGGTCTACGCCGATCGCAGGGTCGCGCGCTCCGGGCAGGTCCGCGACGCGATGCGCGCCCGGCTTGCCGCCGGCGAAAGCCTGGTGATGTTCCCGGAAGGAACCACCAACGACGGCGTCCGGATGCTGCCGTTCCGCACCTCCCTGTTCGCCGCCGTCGACGTGGATGGCCCCGCTCGCGAGACCTTGCGTGTCCAGCCGGCGGTGATCACCTATCTGAAGGTAGGCGGCTTGCCGATGCCGGGCTGGCTGCGGCCGACCTACGCCTGGTACGGAGATATGCCCCTGGTGTCGCATCTGTGGCGGGTGCTCAAGCTGGCGCGGGTGGAGGTGCGGGTGACGTTCCTGCCGGCCGTCGATCCCGCAGGCTTCGCCGACCGGAAGGTGCTGGCGCGGCATTGCGAGGCGATGATCGGGGCGGCCTACGCCGACACCCGGCGCGAGGGCCTGCTGCGGCGCCCCGTCACGCCGGGGCAGTCTTGACTCGCTTGGGTGCGATGATACTTTTCCACAGAGCCGGCAAGGGTGGCGCCCCGCTGCTTCCGCGGCTTTCGGGCGATTGCGGCGGATGGCCGGCAGAGGCCGAGTGAGTTGACCAAACGGCTGTTTATCAAGACCTACGGCTGCCAGATGAACGTCTATGACTCCGCCCGCATGGCGGACGTCATGGCGCCGCACGGCTACGCCCCGACGGACGATCCGGACGGCGCCGATCTGGTCGTGCTCAACACCTGCCACATCCGCGAGAAAGCTGCGGAAAAGGTGTACTCGGAGCTCGGCCGGCTGCGCGCGCTGAAGGATGAGAAGGCCCGTACCGGGGGCCGCATGCTGCTGGCGGTGGCCGGCTGTGTGGCGCAGGCCGAGGGCGCCGAGATCGTGGCGCGCGCCCCGCAGGTCGACCTCGTCGTCGGCCCCCAGGCCTATCACCGGCTGCCGGAGATGGTGGCCCGCGTGCTCGGCCGGACCGGAAAGGGGCACGGCGAGATCGATACCGACTTCCCGGCCGACGACAAGTTCGATCACCTGCCGCGGCCGCACGCGACCGGCAGAACGGCCTTCGTCACCGTGCAGGAGGGCTGCGACAAGTTCTGCACCTTCTGCGTCGTCCCCTATACGCGGGGTGCCGAGTTCTCCCGGCCCGCCGGGGCGGTGCTGGACGAGGTCCGCGACCTTGCCGACCAGGGCGTCTCGGAGGTCACGCTGCTCGGCCAGAACGTGAACGCCTACCACGGAGAAGGCGCCGACGGGGCGGAATGGTCGCTCGCCCGGCTGATCGAGGCGGTGGCCGGGGTGCCGGGCATCCGCCGCATCCGCTACACCACCTCGCACCCGCGCGACATGGACGAGGGCCTGATCGCCGCGCATCGCGACATCCCGGCGCTGATGCCGTACCTGCACCTTCCCGTTCAGGCAGGCTCCGACAGGGTGCTCGAGGCGATGAACCGGCACTACACCGCCGCCGACTATCTGCGGATCGTCGAGCGGCTGCGCGCCGCACGTCCCGACCTCGCCCTCAGCTCGGACTTCATCGTCGGCTTTCCGGGCGAGCGCGACGCTGATTTCGAGGCGACGATGGACCTCGTGCGCGCAGTGGGTTTCGCCCAGGCCTATTCGTTCAAGTACAGCGCACGGCCCGGCACGCCCGGCGCTGCGTTGCCCGGCCGTGTCGCGGCCGACGTCGCCTCCTCGCGGCTTGCCCGGCTCCAGGAACTCCTGTCGGTCCAGCAGGCCGGCTTCAACAGTGCCTGCGTCGGAAAGGAGATGGACATACTGCTCGATCGCTCCGGCCGGAAGCCCGGCCAGCTCGTCGGCCGCAGCCCGTGGATGCAGGCCGTGCACGTGAATGCAGCGGAGTCGCTGCGCGGCAGCATCGTTCGCGTTCGTGTCGACGCGGCGCACGCCAACAGCCTCGCCGGCACGCTGGCCGGCGCCAGCGGTCTCGCCGCCGGCGGGCGGGCGGTCGCGTGACGCGGGTTGGCATGTCCGATACGGGGCAGGGAAAGGCGCAGCAGATCGAATTCGACGACAACTCGCTGCTTGGCACCCTCTACGGCGAGTACGACGAGAACCTCGCGCGCATCGAGCAGGAGCTGGGCGTCTCCCTGGCTTCCCGGGGCAACCGCATCGCGATCACCGGCCCCGCTGACGACGTCGACACGGCGCGCGACACGCTGCAGTCGCTGTACGACAGGCTGAAGCGCGGCCTGCCGGTCGGTGCCGCCGAGGTCGACGCCGCGCTGCGAATGGCGCGGGCCGGCCTGACAGTGCCGGGGGGCGACCGGACCGGCGGCGACGTCAGCATCCACACCCGAAAGCGCCGGATCGAGGCACGCTCTCCGACCCAGGCGGTCTACATCCGCGCAATGCAGGAGCACGAGCTGGTGTTCGGCCTTGGGCCGTCGGGCACCGGCAAGACCTATCTCGCGGTGGCTTCCGCGGTGTCGATGCTGCTCGGCGGCCATGTCGACCGGCTGATCCTGTCGCGTCCGGCCGTCGAGGCCGGCGAGCGTCTGGGCTTCCTCCCGGGCGACCTGCGCGAGAAGGTGGACCCCTATCTGCGCCCGCTGTACGACGCGCTCTACGACACCATGCCGGGCGAGCAGGTGGTGCGCCGTCTCGCCAACGGGGAGATCGAGGTGGCGCCGCTCGCCTTCATGCGCGGCCGCACGCTGACCAACGCCTTCATCATCCTCGACGAGGCGCAGAACACCACGCCCACCCAGATGAAGATGTTTCTCACCCGGCTGGGGGAGAATTCGCGGATGGTGGTGACCGGTGACATCAGCCAGACCGACCTTCCGGGCGGCGTGCGGTCCGGCCTGCAGGACGCTTCCGAGACGCTGGCCGGCGTCCAGGGCGTCACCTTCGTCCGTTTCGACCATCGGGACGTGGTGCGCCACAATCTGGTGACGCGGATCGTCCAGGCCTACGACAAGCAGGAGCGCGAACGCGCGCTGCGCGATGCCGGCAAGGGCTGACCGGTCGCTTCCCGAGGTGGTCGTGGCCCTCGAGGACGAGGGCTGGTCGACGGCCGTCGCCGACGTCGAGCTGCGTGTCGACGCGGCCGC
>JBBDQX010000033.1:0-11718 GCA_040905765.1 Acetobacterales bacterium | reverse complement strand
GTCGAGCGCTTCCACGCGGACCGTCATGTGGCGGATGATGTCTTCGTTCAGCCGCATCTGGCGTTCCATCTCCTGGATCGCCTCGGCCGGCCCATCGATGTTCAGGCGGACGTAGTAACCCTTGCGGTTCTTCTTGATGCGGTAGGACAGGTTGCGCAGGCCCCACTGTTCCTGCTTCTCGACCTTTCCGCCCTTCTCCACGATGACGGCGGAGAACTGCTCGGCGAGCGCTTCCGCATGCTGGGCGGTGATGTCCTGGCGCGCAATAAAGACGTTCTCGTAGAACGGCACTTCTATGGCCTCCTCTCGGCTTTTCTCATCCCGGTGGCGCTGTGGCGCACGCGGGCATAGCCGGCACCATGCCGGCAAGGAGCGCGAAAGCGCGGAATATACACATCGGCGCAGGCAATACAAGGCAAGGCTGATCCCCACTGCCGCCGGTTGACAGGCGCGCAGCAACGCGACACTTAATGCCGCCTTCCGCCGGCCGGGGATCGGCCGGACCCTCACCGAATCGGGATCACGCAGGCAGGGCGGATGCCACGCGGCTTCACCTTTCCCGGACAAGGGAGTCAGTACGTCGGTATGGGCGCGGCGCTTGCCGATGCCTTCCCGGTTGCGCGCGAGTTGCTCGAGGAAGTCGATGACGCCCTCGATATGCGGCTCGCGCGGCTGATGGCCGAAGGGCCCGAGTCGGACCTGAGGCTGACCGAGAACGCGCAGCCGGCGTTAATGGCTGCGAGCCTTGCGGTCGTGCGTGTCATCGAGAAGGAGGGCGGCGCCGGGATCGAGCGCCTTTGCGCCTTCGTTTCTGGTCATTCCCTGGGTGAGTATGCGGCGCTGGCTGCTGCCGGGTCTCTCGGAATCGCCGACGCCGCCCGGCTACTGCGGCTCCGCGGCCGCGCCATGCAGCGCGCCGTGCCGGTCGGCGAGGGGGCGATGGCGGCGCTGCTGGGCGCCGAACTCGAGACGGCCGAAACCGTGGCGCGCGAGGCGGCCGACGGCCAGGTCTGCGAGGTGGCCAACGACAACGCTACCGGGCAGGTGGTTATCAGTGGCCACACTGCCGCGGTCGAGCGGGCGATCGATCTCGCCAAGGAGAAGGGGGTGCGGCGGGGCGTGATGCTGCCGGTCAGCGCGCCTTTCCATTGCAGCCTGCTGGCCCCCGCTGCCGATGCGATGGCCGAGGCGCTCGCCAGCGTCGAGGTGCGTGCGCCGAAGGTTCCGCTCGTGGCCAACGTCACCGCCGAGAAAGCCACCGATCCGGACGTGATCCGAGACCTGCTGGTGCGGCAGGTGACTGCGCGGGTGCGCTGGCGGGAGAGCGTGCTCTATATGAAGTCCTGTGGCGTCGATACGCTGATCGAGGCCGGTGCCGGCAAGGTGCTGACCGGTCTCGTGCGTCGCATCGACGCGGACCTGGCGGCCCTGTCGGTCGAGGGCCCAGCCGATGTCGAGACCTTCCTGAAGGGTCTCTAGGCACACCATCGCAGGGGCCGCCACGACGCCCCGGGGAGGAAGCATGTTCCGTCTCGACGGCAAGGCCGCGCTGGTTACCGGCGCGTCCGGCGGCATCGGCGGCGCGATCGCCCGTGCGCTGCATGCCCAGGGGGCCCGTGTCGCGATTTCCGGCACCCGTGAAGACGCGCTGCAGGCGCTCGCTGCGGAGCTCGGCGATGGCGCGGTTGCCTGCCGTGCCGACCTTTCGGCGCCGGATGGCCCGACGGCCCTTGCCGCAGCGGCCGAGGAGGCGCTCGGGCAGGTCGACATCCTCGTCAACAATGCCGGGTTCGCCCGCGACGGGCTCGCCATGCGGATGAAGGAGGAGGACTGGCGCGCCGTGCTGGAGGTCAACCTCACTGCGGCCTTCCGCCTGATACAGGCGCTCATGCGGGGGATGATGAAGCGCCGCCACGGTCGCGTCGTATCGATCAGTTCCGTCGTGGGCGCCACCGGCAACCCTGGACAGGCCAATTACGTCGCGTCCAAGGCGGGCCTCGTCGGGCTCAGCAAGTCTCTCGCTGCCGAGCTCGCGCCACGCGGGATCACCGTCAACTGCGTCGCTCCGGGCGCCATCGATACCGCCATGGTCGCGGCGCTGGATGATGGACAGCGCAGCCGGATACTCTCGGCCATTCCGGCCGGCCGCGTGGGGACGCCTGCGGAAGTGGCGGCAGCCGTGGTTTATCTCGCCAGTGACGAGGCGGCCTACGTCACCGGTCAGACGTTGCATGTGAACGGCGGCATGGCCATGATCTGAGACGGATTTCGGCCGCATGAAGCCGTATGGAAAGGGCCGGAGAATTGTGTTACCTAGCCCGTCCCGGGGGAGGGGCTGCGGCAGCCGGCGCCGTGGGAATGTCCAGAACAAGATGGCAAGCCGACTGTCTTCAGCACGGTCACCCGACCCTCTGACGCCAACGAACCATTCGCATCTCCGAGGTATTGCAGCATGAGTGACACCGCCGAACGCGTGAAGAAGATCGTTGTCGAGCATCTCGGCGTCGACGAGGCCAAGGTCGTGGAGAACGCAAGCTTCATCGACGATCTCGGGGCCGACAGCCTCGACACGGTCGAGCTGGTCATGGCGTTCGAAGAGGAATTTGGCTGCGAGATTCCCGACGATGCCGCCGAGAAGATCATGACCGTCAAGGACGCCATAGATTACATCGAGGCGAACAAGAGCTGAGGCGGTCGCCGATCCCGCATGCCGTAGCGGTTCCGCATGAGACGAATAGCGATAACCGGCCTGGGTCTCGTCACGCCGCTGGGATGCGGCGTCGAGACCGTCTGGCGGCGTCTCCTGGAAGGCGAATCCGGCATCGGGGTCCTTGATCCCGAGATATACGGCCGTATGCCCTGCCGTATCGCCGGGCAGATTCCCGCGGGGCCCTCGTCCGACGGGCGGTTCGACGTCGACGAGTGGGTCTCGTCCAAGGACCAGCGCAAGATGGATCGCTTCATCGCCTATGCGATGGGCGCAGCGATCCAGGCGGTGGAGGACTCCGGCTGGAAGCCGGAGGACGACGAGGCGCGAGAACGCACGGGCGTGATGATAGGGTCCGGCATCGGAGGTCTGGAGACGATCTACGAAGGGTCGCTCCGCGTCGCGGCCGGCCAGCGCCTCACTCCGTTCTTCATCCCCTCGGCGCTCATCAACCTCGCTTCCGGTCATGTCTCGATCAAGTACGGCTTCCGTGGCCCCAACCACGCCCCGGTGACGGCCTGCTCGACCGGCGCGCATGCCATCGGTGACGCTTCGCGGCTCATCGGCCTCGGCGACGCGGACGTCATGGTGGCGGGAGGGGCCGAGGCGGCCGTCTGCGAACTCGGCATCGCCGGCTTCTGTGCGGCCCGGGCATTGTCCACCGGCTTCAACGAGGAACCGGCGCGCGCGTCGCGGCCCTGGGACCGCGACCGCGATGGCTTCGTCATGGGCGAGGGATCGGGTGTCGTGGTGCTTGAGGAACTGGAGCACGCCAAGGCACGGGGCGCCCATATCTACGCCGAGGTTGTGGGCTACGGCCTCTCCGGCGATGCCTATCACATCACTGCTCCCTCCGAGACGGGCGACGGCGCCTACCGGGCGATGCGGAACGCGCTCCGCAACGCGTCTCTGGCGCCCGAGGACATCGACTACATCAATGCGCACGGCACCTCGACGCCGCTCGGCGACGAGATCGAGTTCGGCGCTGTCAAGCGGCTGTTCGGCAATGCCTCGGCCAATCTCGGGATGTCGTCCACGAAGTCAGCGATCGGCCACCTGCTCGGTGCTGCCGGCAGCGTTGAGGCGATCTTCTCGGTGCTGGCGATCAGGGACGGTGTAATGCCGCCAACCCTGAACCTGGAGCAGCCCTCGGACGGATGCGAGGGCATAGATCTGGTGCCCTTCGAAGCCAAGGAGCGGCCGATCAGGGCGGTCCTCTCGAACTCCTTCGGTTTCGGCGGAACCAACGCCTCCCTCGTGCTGACTGCACACGGCTAGCGATCTGCCAGGAGCGTCGCCGCGATGAGTCGCCTCGCTCTCCGCACCCTTTACGTCCTGTTCGTTTGCGCGGTGGTCGCCCTCGGCTTCGGCGGTTGGCTCTATGCCGAATACACTCGCCCGGGGCCGTTGGCGCAGTCCAAAGCGGTGGTGATTCCCAAGGGCTCGGGCCCGGGTGAGATCGCCGGGACGCTGGCCGCCTCCGGCGTCATACGCAATTCCGAGCTCTTCACCATCGTGGTTCGACTGACCGGCGACGACCGCTCGTTGCGAGCAGGAGAGTTCATGTTTCCGGCACGCGGCAGCATTCGCGAGACCGTCGATATCCTGCAGACCGGGCGGACGGTGCAGCGTCGCCTGACTATCGCCGAAGGCCTGACCACCGCCGAGGCGCTGCGCGTGATACAGGCGGCGGAGGGCCTTGCGGGCGCCATCGAGCCGGTGCCTGGGGAGGGCGAGCTGCTGCCCGAAACCTACTACTACTCGTGGGGCGATACGCGAAACGAGATCGTCCAGCGCATGCGCGAGGCGATGAGCCGCACCCTCGCCGAGCTTTGGCAGGGCAGGGCATCCGGCCTGCCGATCGAGTCGCCGGAATCGGCGCTCGTCCTCGCCGCCATCGTGGAGAAGGAGACCGGCGTTCCGGACGAGCGGCCGCGCGTGGCCGCGGTCTTCATCAACCGCCTCCGCAAGGGGATGCGCCTGCAGTCCGATCCGACGGTGGTGTATGCAGTGACCGAAGGGCAGACGTCCCTCGGCCGTCGCCTGACCTCGGACGATCTCGCTGTCACTTCCGCCTACAATACCTACCGCTTTGCCGGGCTGCCGCCCGGGCCGATCTGCAATCCGGGCGCGGATGCGATCCGTGCGGTGCTGAACCCCGCGGATACAGACGAGTTCTATTTCGTCGCCGACGGCACCGGCGGTCATGCTTTCTCTCGCACGCTCGACGAGCACAACCGCAAGGTCCGCCGCTGGCGCGAGATTCGCGACGCAACGGAAACCCGATCTCGCTGAGACCTTCCCGCGCCTTGTCCGGCCGGCACGGGCGGGGCTATGTTGCCGTTCCTTCCTCCCCGCTGCGGGACCTCTGCCTTGACCGCAATCCAGAGCATGACCGGCTTCTCGCGGGTCGATGGCCATGACGACAGCGTCTCCTGGGTATGGGAGGTCAAGAGCGTCAACAACCGTGGCCTCGACATCCGTTGCCGCATTCCCCAGGGTTACGAGGCGATCGAGCAACCGGCGCGGGAGTCGGTCGGCAGCCGGTTCCGGCGCGGCAGCATTTACGTCAACCTGTCGGTGCAGCACGGCGACAGCACGCCGCGCATGCGGCTGAACGAGGACCTGCTGACGCAGATCCCGGAACTGCTGGGCACTCTCCGGGCACGCGTGGGTGGCGAACCTCCCCGCCTCGATGGCCTGCTCTCGCTGCGCGGGCTGCTCGAGCCCGAGGCGGACGAGCCGACGGAGGAGGTCCTGTCGTCGCGCCGTCGTGCCATGCTTTCCGACCTCGACGAAGCGCTGGCGGCACTGGAATCCGCGCGGACAGCCGAGGGCGGGCGAATCGAGGCGGCGTTGCGCGACCACCTGTCGATGGTCGCGGCGCTGGCATCCGAGGCGCGCGGGCTGGCCGCCACGCAGCCCGACGCCTTGAAGAAGCGGCTGTATGACCAGGTCTCCGCGCTGCTCGCGGCGTCCGCCGGCTTCGACGAGAACCGGCTGGCGCAGGAGGCGGCACTCCTGGCAGCCAGGGCCGACATACGCGAGGAGCTCGACCGCCTCGACGCACACTTGCAGCAGGCCCGCGAGCTGCTGGCTGAGGCGCAGGCGATAGGCCGACGCCTGGACTTCCTCTGCCAGGAGTTCAATCGCGAGGCCAACACGCTGTGTTCGAAGTCGACGGATATCGCGCTGACCCGCGTTGGCCTCGCCCTCAAGGCGGCGGTGGAGCAGTTCCGCGAGCAGGTGCAGAATATCGAGTGATGGGGGATACGCTCGAACGCCGCGGCCTGATGCTGGTGCTGTCGTCACCTTCCGGCGCCGGTAAAACCTCTATCGCGCGGCGGATACTGGATACCGATCCGGGTATCAGGATGTCGGTTTCCGTCACGACCCGTCCGAAACGTCCCGCCGAGGCGGAGGGTCGGGACTATCACTTCATCGATGCCCCGACATTCAGCAAGATGGTCGCCGACAATGCGCTGCTCGAGCACGCCACGGTGTTCGGCAACTCTTACGGTACGCCCCGGGCGCCGGTGGAGGCGGAACTGAAGGCGGGCCGGGACGTGCTGTTCGACATCGACTGGCAGGGCACCCAGCAGCTTGCGGAAAAGGCACGCGAGGATCTCGTCAGCGTGTTCATCCTGCCGCCCTCGCGCGCCGAGCTCGAGAAGCGGCTGCACAAGCGTGCGCAGGACAGTGCGGAGGTCGTAGCGCAACGGATGGCGAAGGCCTCCGACGAGATGAGTCATTTCCCCGAATACGACTACATTCTCATCAACGACGACCTCGAACGCAGCGTCTGCCAGGTGGAGGCCATTCTGGCGGCCGAGCGGCTGCGCCGGCGGCGCCTCATCGGGCTCGCGGGTTTCGTCGCATCGATGCGATAGAACCTGACGCGATCGGTGCGCGCTCTAGGATTTCCGCCGGGCGTATTCCTGCGCCAACGCCTCGAAACCGGCGACATCGACGTCCTCCGCCCGCTTCGCCGGGTCGATGCCGGCTGCAGCCAGCAGCGCCTCGCCGTTGCCAAGCGAACGCAGGGCGCCACGCAGCATTTTGCGGCGCTGGCCAAACGCCGCCGCCGTGATGGCTTCCATCGCCGCGAACGGTGGTGCCCCGGATCGCGCGGGCAGCGGGGCCAAGCGGACTACGGTCGAAGTCACTTTCGGCGGTGGCGTGAATGCCCGGGCCGCGATGTTGAACAGCATCTCCGTTCGGCACAGCCATTGTGTGATGACGCTGAGGCGGCCATAGGTCCGTGAGCCCGGCTGTGCCACGAGCCGGTCGGCCACTTCCTTCTGGAACATCAGGACCATCAGCTCGAACGCGTCGGCATCGGCGCGGATCGCACGCAGCCAGCCGATCAGCAGCGGCGTCGCGACGTTGTAGGGCAGGTTTGCGACGATCTTGCGCGGAGGGTCGACTTTCGCGGTCAGGTCGACTTCCAGCGCATCGGCCTCCATCACTGTCAGCGCGCCCGGATAGACCGCTCCGATCTCGGCGAGAGCACCCAGGCAGCGGTGGTCGCGCTCCACCGCGACCAGCGGATTCGCGCCGTTCGCCAGCAGGGCGCGGGTCAGGCCGCCGGGGCCGGGCCCGATCTCAATGACGTTGAAGCCGGCCAGTGGCGCCGCGGCACGGGCGATCCGGCCGGTCAGGTTGAGATCGAGCAGGAAGTTCTGACCAAGCTGCCGCCGGGCGTTCAGCCCGTGGCGGGCGATAACCTCGCGGAGCGGTGGCAGCCCGTCGCCTGGCTCAGCCGAGGGCGGCATCGGCCTCCGCAAGGGAATGGCGGCGAGCCGCCATGGCCGATGCCATGCGGATCGCCGCGATCATGCTGACCGCACTCGCCCTGCCGGTGCCGGCCAGCGGGAACGCGGTGCCGTGGTCTGGCGATGTCCTTACGATCGGCAGGCCGAGAGTGACGTTCACGCCGCCTTCGAAGTCGAGCGTCTTCAGCGGAATCAGCGCCTGATCGTGGTACATGCATATCGCCACGTCGTAGCGGGACCGCCAGTGCTCGGCGAACAGGGTATCGGCGGCGTGCGGCCCGGTGACATGTATGCCCTCCTCGGCCAGCGCCCTGACGGCCGGCGCGATCAACTCGATCTCCTCGCGGCCCAGCGCACCCTCCTCGCCGGCATGTGGGTTGAGACCGCTGATCGCCAGGCGCGGCTCGCGGATGCCGAAGTCGTGCCGCAATGCGGCCGCGGTGATACGGGCCTTGGTCACGATCATCGCGGTGTCGAGCCGTGCCAGGGCCTCGCGCAGCGAGACATGAACCGTCACCGGCACTACCCGCAAGGCGGGGCAGGCCAGCATCATCACCGGCGGCGTATCCAGGCCCAGCCTGTCGGCAAGGTAGTCGGTGTGGCCCGCATGGGCGAAACCGGCGTCCAGCAGAGACTTCTTGTGGATCGGCGACGTGACGATGCCGGCGACCTCGCCATCCCGCGCCATGTCGATGGCGCGATCGATCGATGCGATCACCGCCCGGGCGTTGGCTGCTGCCGGCCGACCGGGCTCGGCCTTCGCCGACAGCGTGAGGGACAGTACCGGAAGCGCATCCGGAAATGCACCTACAGCCTCATGCGGATGGTCGATGGTCACGACCGGTACATCGAGGCCGAGACGCTGTGCCAGCGCGACGAGCCTGTCCGGCTCGTCGATCATCAGGAAAGGAGCAGCAGCGCGCTCGCTCCGCAACCGCGTCCACGCCGTGAGAGCGACGTCTCCTCCGACCCCGGCAGGATCGCCCATCGTTACTGCGAGGGGCAGCACGTCTCGCGTCCGGGGATTCGGCACCGCCGTTCTCAGGTCCGGACGTCGAGGAAGGCCTGCTGGCGCAGGTTGCGGAGGTGGCGACGCGCCTGGGTCGCGATGCGCTCGTTCTCCAGCTGCCGGCGGATCAGATCGCGGTCCGGTCCGCCGTCGGCGCTATCGCAGGCCATGAACACCGCGGCACCGCCGCTGATGCGGGTGGGAGCGGTAGGCTCTCCCGTCTGTACCTTGCCGAGCGCCTCCCGTGCCGGGGCGGGCAGTGTCTCCGGCCTCACGCGACCCAGCTCGCCCGGACGCGGCGAGTCGAGTTCGTCGGCCATGCGCGTCATGTCGGCGCAGCCTCGCGCCTGCTCCGTCACCCGCGCGAGACGGTCCATCTGGACCTTTGCCTGTTCGTCATCGGCACCGCTCTCTATAGGCAGGAAGACATGCGCCAAGGGCATCGCGCCGGGTACAGCGGCGCCGATTTCGCGCTCATCGCGCAGCAGTATCAGGTACACGCCCGGAGCAGTGGAGACGGGCGAAATCGTTCCCGGGTCCATGTCCCGCAACGCCGTGTCGATTTCCCTCGGCAGCTGTCCCTGCTGTACCCAGCCGATGTCGCCGCCGTCCTGTGCCGAGGAACTCTGTGAGAACATCGTCGCAAGCGCAGGGAATGCCGCACCGCGCCGAAGCTCGCCCATCAGGTTCTGTGCCAGCGCCTCGATGTCCTCGCGTTGGTCCCGGCCTTCGACCGGGAGGAATATTTCGGAAACCAGATACTCCTGCTGCCCGGCGTTCGCCTTGATGCGGTTGGCGACCTCATCGATGTCTTCGGGCGTCACGCGGACGCGTGGGGCGACGACCCGCTGCACGACATTGCGCCACATGAGCCCCGCGCGGATCTGGTCGATCATCGCGGTGATGCCGATGCCCGCAGAGTTCAGCACGCCTGCGAGCTGGCCGGGCGGCATGTTGTTACGCTGCTCGATCTCGCGCAGCGACCGGGCGATCTCGGAATCGTCCACGGAGATGCCGAGCCGGCCTGCCTCCTGCAGCTGCAGCCTCTCGTCGATCAGGCTGCGCAGCACCGCCGGGGTCAGCCGCGAGCGGATTTCGGTCGAGTCGCGCAGCCCTGACGCGAGGATGGTCAGCGAGACCCGCGCGCTCAGGTCCTGAACAGAGATGACGTCGTCGTTCACGATCGCCGCGATGCGCTGGGTTTCCTGCGCCTGCAACCGGCCTGTCGGCACGAGGCCGATCAGCGCCGAGAGCAGCGGTACCAGCAGCAGCCGCATCAGGAAGGTAAACAGGGTCGAAGGTGCCAACGCAGTCATCATGAGGTTAGAAACGAAACCGATGCGGGGTGCCGCTCATCGCGCCGCTGTCCGCAGTTCGCCGAGGGTCTTGAGCACGATCCGCAGGATGATCGAGTCGTCCCGCTCGACATCGCGGTCCGAAGTGAATGACCTGTCATAGTCGACGGTCAAAATGAAGCACTCATTATTGTAGCTAACGTGGGCGCCGGATGAAACCATGCCCCCGTCTGCGCCGAGGTCATGCCTGGCGCGGAAGCCCACAGACCATTCATCCGTCAGTCGCGACTGGATGCTGGCGAAAATCTCTTCACGATCGCGCTCGAACTCGCCGATCTGGTCGGTGCCTTCGATGAAGGTATAGGTGGACGTGACATTGAGGGCGGGTGGCCCCATGCGCACACCGTAGGAGGCGAACCTCGGGGCGAGCTCCTCATGATCCAGCCGGAACCGGAAATGGCCGTTCAGGTAGCTGGCTGGCGAGAGTTCCACCCGGCCGACGATGTCCGAAACCTCCTCCCGCAGGCCGCTATCCGGGGCGAACGTGGTGTTTTCCTCAAGGCGGTAGCTTTGCCCGACCAGGACCGAGGCCCTGCCGCCGCCCGCGCCATGCACGCTATAGTTCAGGCCGTAGTCGATCCTCTGGCCGCCGTCGACGCGGTCGTCCCCGACGAACCGATTCGGCTGGAACAGGCTGACGTCCGTGTACTCGAAGTCGAGGCTGTCCTCGTTCGGGATGTCGTCCGTGTTGTTGCTGTCCGGCCCGACGATGACTGCGGCGATGGGCTCGATGACCTGGCTTGTCACGCCCGCCGTGCGGATGAAGGGCCAGCTCCAGCGGGCGGAAAGCTGGGGAAAGACGCGGCCTGCGACGCCCTCGTCGACAGTCGCGACAACCGGGCGCGGGTTGGCGACGGTATCCACATGATACAGGTCGCCCTGTACCGTCGCCGCCAGCTCGATCTGCTGGCCCGAATCGGTCTGGTAAGGGATATGCCAGCCGCCCGTGACGTTGAAGTGGCGGGTATCGATGCCTTCGCTGCGCGAGAGGGCGACCATCGTGGTGCGCAGGTCGAACCGGCGGCCTCCGCCTTGTGGCAGGCCGAAGTGCTCGTAGCGTATGCGCGGCAGCACCAGCGGGGCGCGCCCCGGATCGTCGTTCAGCCGCAGGCCCTGAAAGGCGTAGCTGTCGAGACGGGCGAAGTTCCTGCCGTTGAAGCCTTCGACGTACGCATCGCTGACCAGGGTCCGGCGGGTGGCGAAGTTATAGCGCCGCAGATAGGTATCGTCGGTCGAACGCTGGACGTCGAATCCCGTACGCCAGATCTCGTTCAGGTTGAACTGCCCCTCACCGTACAGGTGTCCGCGGACGTCCTTCTTACTGTCCCGGGTCACGCTGGCGGAGAACTGATACGCGCCGTTTCCGAGGCGCTCCCGGTACTCGCCGGCCAGGACCGGGCCTTCATTGCTGGTCAGGACCGGTTCGAAGGTGAAGTCCCTGTTCGGCGAAATCGCCCAGAAATACGGTATCTGGGTCTGCAGGCCGAGGTCGGACGAGGAACCCACGGAGGGCGGGAGGAAACCGCTGCGCCGCTGGACGGTGGGATCGTAGTGCGAGAAATAGGGCAGGTAGGCGACCGGAATTCCCGCGAACTCCAGCGTCGCGTCGTAGTATTCGACCGTCTGCTCGGTCTTGTCGTGGACAATGCGAAGCGCCTTGATCTGCCAGAACGGGGGGCGGTCGGGATCGGCGGGGCAGAGGTCGCAGGGGGAGTAGACGCCCTTGCTCATCTCGGTGCGGCTGCCGGTCGTGAGGCGGGCGCCATTTGCTGCGAAGCGCGCATCGTTGCTCAACAAGACACGGATGCCGCGGGCGATGCCCTCCCGCAGGTCGCTGGTGATCTCGACATGGTCGGCGAACACCACGTCGCC
>JBBDQX010000032.1:0-11719 GCA_040905765.1 Acetobacterales bacterium | reverse complement strand
CTTCGCGCCGTCCGCGACGAACGCGGCGCGGTCCGCGATTTTGAATGGGTGCTGGTCAACCGGGCGGCGGAGGCGCTGATCGGGCGCGACGGGGCCGAACTGCTCGGCCGCCGCATGCAGGAGACGGTGCCCGGCGCCGAGACCGACCGGCTGTGCGCGCTGTACGCCGCCGTGGTCGAGAGCGGCCGGCCGCTGGAGCACGAGCATCCCTGTCCCTCGGCCGACGGGCACCCGCGCCTGCTGAAGGCGCATGTCGTGCGCCACCTCGACGGCGTCATCGTCACCTTCGCCGACATCACGGACCGCCGGGTGCTGGAGAAGGAACGCGAGATCTTCTTCGAGCTGTCGGCGGACCTGCTGTGCATCGCGGACACCGAGGGGAGGTTCCGCCAGCTCAACCCGGCCTGGGAGGCCACGCTGGGCTGGACGGTGGCGGAACTGTCGGCGGTGCCCTACCTGCATTTCGTCCACCCGGACGACATCGAGGCGACGAAGGCGGCGGCCGGGCGGCTGGCCGCCGGCGAGCCGGTGACCCGGTTCGAGAACCGCTACCGCCGCCGCGACGGCAGCTGGTGCCCGTTGGAATGGAACGTGGTGCCGCGGCCGGACGGCCTGCTGCAGGGGGTGGCGCGCGACATCTCGGCGCGGCAGGCGATCATGGCCGAGCTGGCCGAGAAGGAGGCGCGCGCCCGCGCCGCCGAGGAGCTGCTGCGCGACGCCGTCGAGTCGGTGTCGGAGGGCTTCGCGCTGTACGAGCGCGACGGCCGGCTGCTGCTGCTCAACAGCCGGCAGGGCGAGATCTACCCGGGCTTCCCGACCCCCGACGAGGCGACCGGCATGCACCATGAGGAACTGCTGCGCCGCAACGTCGCCAACCGGGTGTACGACGACCCGGTGGCGCGGGAGGATCCGGAACGGTTCGTCGCCGAGCGGCTGCGCTATCACCGCATGCCGGACGGGCAGCCGGCGCTGATGAAGCTGTCGAACGGCCGCTGGGTGCAGATCCGCAAGCGGCCCACGGCCACAGGCCGCACCGTCTCGATCACCACCGACGTCACGGCGCTGAAGCGCACCGAGCAGCGGCTGGTCGACGCCATCGAGAGCCTGTCGGGCGGATTCGCCATCTGGGACGCGCAGGACCGGCTGGTCTACTGCAACGAGCCGTACCGGACGCTGCGCCAGGCGCGGCGTGGACACCTGCTGCCCGGCGTGCACTTCGCCGACGTGCTGATGCAGGAGATCGAGGACGGCCTGCGGCCGCGCCCGGCCGATCCGGAAGCCTGGGTGCGCGAGGTGACGGCGCTCCGGCGCGCAGGCCCGGAGGAGCGCGAACTGGCGCTGCCGGGCAACCGCTGGGTGCAGGTGGCGCGCCGCTTCACGCCATCGGGCGACATCGTCGCGCTGCGCACCGACATCACCGACCTGAAGCGCGCCGAGCAGCGGCTGTCGGACGCGATCGAGAGCATCCACGAGGGGCTCGCGGTGTGGGACTCCGGCGACCGGCTGGTCCTGTGCAACCGCAGCTTCCTAGGATTCTGGGAGGCGGAGGTGGCGGCGCGGATCGCCCCGGGCATCCGCTTCGCCGACTTGCTGCGGATGTCGGTGGAATGCGGCGCGACGGTGGTCGAGGACAACGTCGAGGACTATATCGCCCGCCGCATGGAGCACCACCGGGCACCCGGCAAGCCCTGGCAGATCGCCCAGCAGGACGGCCGCTGGCTGATGGTCACGGAGCGGCGCACCGGCGAGGGCGGCGTGGTCGCGCTGTACGCCGACGTCACCGAGATGAAGCGACAGGAGCGCGCGCTCCGCCACCAGGCGTGCACCGACCCGCTGACCGGCGTCTACAACCGCCGCCACTTCCTCGAGATGGCCGAGCGCGAGCTGCAGCGCGCCGGGCGCTTCGGCCATCCGGTGTCGGCGATGATGATCGACATCGACCGGTTCAAGCCGATCAACGACACCTACGGCCACGCCATCGGCGACGAGGTGCTGCAACGGCTCGCGGACTGCTGCCGCACGGCGCTGCGAGAGATCGACATATTCGGGCGGATCGGCGGCGAGGAGTTCTCGGCGGTCCTGCCGGAGACGCCGCGCAACGGGGCCGTGGTGGTGGCGGAGCGCGTGCGCGCCGCGGTCGCGGCCCTGCGCGTCTCGGTGCCGGGCAACCCGCCGATCGGCTTCACGGTCAGCATCGGGGTCGCCGACTGGCAGCCCGAGGACAGCTCCATCGAGGCGACGCTGGCGCGCGCCGACAACGCCCTCTATGCCGCCAAGCACGCCGGCCGCAACCGGACCGAGGCGGCCTGAGCCGCGACCGGGCCTGAACACAGGGCGATCTACTCGAACGCGAGCGGCAGCTTCAGCCAGACCTCGATCCCGTCGCGTCCCTCGTCGGTCAGGTGCACGACCCTGCCGGTGCCGTCGGGCACGATCCATCCGAGGTCGACGAAGCGGTCGTAGAGCGCCCGCCCCAGCGCGCCGCCGAGATGCGCGCGCCGCTCGGTCCAGTCGAGGCAGGCGAAAGCGAACCGGCCGGAGCGGCGCGCCGCCGTATCCAGGTCGATGCCGACGGCCGCGAACACCTCCGCCGCGGCCGGTCCCGGCACGACCGCCGTCTTGGCGCCGTTGCCCTTGGGCTTCGGCCGGCCGGGGTCCAGCAGGGCACGCCGGCGGACCAGCCCGTGGAACACCGCGACGCCGGCGCGACCGGCGAGATGGTCGTTGCAGTGGCGGCATCGCGCGATCGGCTTCGCCGTGGGCGGCAACGGCGACGGCCAGCCGGCCCATTGGTCTTCCCCCTCCCGCGGCTCAGCATCCCGCGTGCCGAGGACATAGTAGCGCGCCCTGCCCCGCCGGACGCAGCGGATGCGCCGCGCGTCCTCCCCGGCGAGCCGCGCCGAAATCGCCGATGCCGATCTCCCCGTCAGCGCGGAGAGCTGCGACGCGGTCGCCGGCGCGACCTTCAGGCAGTCGAGCAACGTCGACAGGAATACGTCTTCGGTAGCGGTTCGCACAGGCTCCACCCGGTTCCGCGGGGAACGTCAGAACCCCGGCAGCACGATCACCGTCGGCTTCGCCGGCAGGTTGGCGTGGGACACAGTGATGGCCGGATCGTCGCGCACGTCGACGTCGTGGTTCTCGCCGAGAAGGGCGAGGAAGCGGGCCAGCGTCGACTGGCCGAAGAAGTGCATCGGCAGCACGATGCTCGGCTGGATCTGGTCGACGACTTCCTTCATCAGCGTCTGCGCCAGCGTGAAGGAGCCGTCCACCGGCACCATCAGCACGTCGATGCGCCCGAGCGCGACGAGGTCCTCCTTCGTCAGCCGGTGATGCAGATGGCCGAGATGGGCGATGCAGAGGTCCGACACCTCGAAGACGAAGATCGAGTTGCCGTTGAGGCGCGTGCCGTCCCACTCCCGCACGTTGGTCGGGATGTTCCAGACCGTCACGTCGCGGTAGGTCAGGTCGTGCTCGGCCACGCCGCCGGCGGGGTCCCAGCCGCGCAGCGCATGCACCACGTTGTCCGGCAGGAAGTCGGTGAAGTGGCTCTCGTGCGCGTTGTTCATCGTCACCAGTTCGGGCACGCGGTCGGCGCCGTTGAAGCCGTTGAAGTCGGTGACGATGCGCAGGCCGTCCGGCGTCTCGATCAGGAAGCTGGAGTGGCCGACATAGGTGATGTTGACCGTGTGGGGCGCCGCCGCGGCGGGGACGAACGAGGCCTGGTGCAGCAGCGGCGACTGCCCGGCCACCGCCTTGAGGCACTTGGCGAGCGCCGCGCCGGGCGTCGCGAGGGCGAGGAACGCCGCCGCCAGCACGGCGAAGCCGGCGGTTACGGACGGTCGGATCGCGACGCTCATCGGCAGCCTCCCTCCCGAACGGATCGACGCGGCAAATATGGGGCCCGCCGCAGCCGGGGCCAAGTTCCGGTTCGATGGCGGCCGCGTGTGGCGTGAACAGCAGGAAACCCTTCATCACCGCGTCCTTGCCAAACCAACGACCTCGTGATGTATCCTCCGGCGTTCGCCACGGCCAGCGCGACTTGCCGTGACGCAAGAGACAACGGTGCGGGAGGCCACCTATGCCGCGAGAGCAGCCTGCCGCCCCGCCGCCGCTGTTTGCGGCGCTGCGGGCGCGGACCGAGGCCGCGCACCGCCGGCTGGAGGCGACGCCGCGGCTGCGGCGGCTATTGTCCGACGACTACGGCCGCGGCGAGTACGTCGCGCTGCTGGCGCGTTTCGCCGGCTTCTTCGGGCCGCTGGAAGACCGGCTGCTGGCACCGGACCGCGATGCCGCGCGGCGCTGCGGCTATCGGCCGCGGATGCCGGCGCTGTCCGCCGATCTCAGAGCCTTCGGCGCGACCGACGACCGGGTGCAGGCCGCAGCCGTACCGGCACCGGAGGGGACGGCGGCGGAGATCGGCTGCCTCTACGTGCTGGAGGGCTCGCGCCTCGGCGGCACCCAGATAGCCCGGCGCCTCGGCGAGACGCTCGGGCTGACCCCCGAGCATGGCCTGCGCTTCTTTTCCGGAGATACCGCGCCCGGCCGCGGGTGGAAGGCGTTCCGGCACCGCGCCGCGGCGCTTTCGGACGACGCCGACCGGGCGGTCGCCGCGGCGTCGCAGACCTTCGCCCTGCTGCAGCATCACCTCGAAGCCTGACATGGCAGACAACGACATTGCCTTCGACCTCTCGCAATGCGCCCGCGAACCGATCCACATGCCGGGCAGCATCCAGCCCGAGGGCGTGCTGCTGGCGGCGGACCCGGAGAGCGGCACCATCGAACAGGCGAGCGCCAACGCCGGGCGGCTGCTCGGCCGCGCGCCGGAGGCCCTGATCGGCGACACCGTCGAGGGCGTCGTCGGCGCCGCGGCGGCGGCCAGGCTGCGGGAGCGCGACCTGCACCCCGATCTGGCCCGGGCGGGCGAAGCGATCCGTCTCGCCGCGCCGGACGGCGGCGGGCAGGGGCTGCTTCTGTTCGCCCACCGCCACGACGATGTGCTTGTCCTGGAGTTCGAGGCCGAAGACTACGACGCGGACGCCCTCGTCGCCACCTACGACCGGCTGCAGGCGGCGAGCACCCGCCTCGCCCGGGCCGAGGATGTCGACGCCGTATGCGATATCGCGGCGCGCGAGGTTCGCGCCGCGGTCGGGTACGACCACGTCATGATCTACCGTTTCGAGGACGACTGGAGCGGCTGTGTCGTCGCGGAATCGCGGCACCGCGACCGGCCCTCCTATCTGGACCACCGGTTTCCGGCGAGCGATATCCCCGAACAGGCCCGCGCGCTCTACCACCGCAACCGGCTGCGGTTCGTGTTCGACACGGAAGCGGCGCCGGCATTGCTGCAGCCGCAGGCCAACCCGCGCACCGGCCGGCCTCTCGACCTTGGCCACGCCGCCTACCGCAGCATCTCGCCGGTCCACATCGCCTACCTGCGCAACATGGACGTGCGGGCCAGCCTGTCGGTCTCGCTGGTGGTGGACGACCGGCTGTGGGGGCTGATCGCCTGCCACCATCCGCAGGCGCGCTGCGTGCCGCTCCGCCTGCGCGTCGCCTGCGAGGCGCTCGGCGAGACGGTGGCGTCGCACCTCTCGCGGCTGACCGCCATCGCCGACTCGCGCCAGCGCGCCACGACCCGCGAGGCCCTCGCCGAGCTGTCCTCCGACGCGATCGAGGGCGCGTCGACGGTCGGGTCCGTCCGGGGCAACGCCGGCACCATGATGAAGCTGCTCGGGGCCGACGCGCTGGTGGCACATATCGGCGGCGAGCACTTCACGGTCGGCATGCCGGGCGACCGGCCGCCGCCCGACCTGTCCGGGGCGGCGGGACGCGGCGCGGGCGGCCTGTGGCTGACCGACGCCTTCGCTCAGGAGCTCGACATTCCGCTGCGGATGTGGCCGGCGCTGGCCGGCGGCGCCTTTCTCGGGCTGGGCGGACAGGACTACCTGTGCTTCGGCCGCTACGAGCAGGTGCGCAGCGAGGTCTGGGCCGGCGACCCGTCGAAACCCGCGGAACGATCATCCGGCGACCCCGGCAAGCTGTCGCCGCGCAGCTCCTTCGAGGCCTGGCGGAACGAGGTGATCGGCCGCAGCCGGCCGTTCTCCCTCCGCGACCGGGCGACGGCGCAGAGCATCCGCGAAGTGGTGCTGGAGCACCGCGGCCTCGACGCGCGGCGCGCGGCCGAACTGGCGCAGCGCCGGGCCCGCGACCTGATCGCCGATGTCCTCAACAACGTCGACGCCATCGTCCATGTCGCCGACGACGTCAATGGCGACACGCTGCTGATCAACGACCATGCGCGCGAGTTGCTGGGCGACGAGGCCGAGGCGGTGATCGCCCGCCTCGCGCTGCCGCGGAACGACTTGAACGGCGAGGCCGACGTCGAGGATCCGGCGACCGGCCGCTGGTTCGAGTGCCGGGCGCAGCAGATCGGCTGGTCGCAGGGCCGGCGGGCGCGGCTACTCACGGCCATAGAGATCACCGGGCGCAAGCAGGCCGAGGAGCGGCTTCGCACGCTCGCGACCACCGACGAACTGACCGGCACCGCCAACCGCCGCGCCTTCATGGAGAAGGCCGCCGAAGAGTTGGCGCGCGCCCGCCGGTACGGCCGCCCGCTGTCGCTGCTGATGCTCGACATCGACCACTTCAAGCAGGTCAATGACAACCATGGCCACGGCACCGGCGACGCGGCACTGCGCAGCCTCGCCGAGACGGCCCGCGGACAGCTGCGCGTCTCCGACCTGCTCGGCCGGCTCGGTGGCGAGGAATTCGCGACGCTGCTGCCGGAAACGGACATGAACGCGGCGCGGGAGGTGGCGGAGCGCATCCGCCGCGCCATCGCCGCCGCCGAGATCGAGAGCGGGTCCGGGCCGCTGCAGGTGACGGTCAGCATCGGCGCTTCCGGCCTTGGCGCGGACGGTGACGACATCGAGCACCTGATGAGCCGTGCCGACAGCGCCCTCTACGAGGCCAAGCGGGCCGGACGGAACCGGGTCGTCGCCGAGCCGCCGCACGACGACGGGCCGAAGGAGACGCGGCACGACACGGATGCCTGAACCGTCGCCGGGCGCGCCGCCGCTGCCGGTGTCCGGCGCGCGGCTGGTCGCGCTGGTGTGCGTGGCGCAGGTGCTGGCGCAGATCGGCGCCTATGCCTGGCCGGCGCTGCTGCCGGGCCGAGTGGCGGAATGGGGGCTCAGCAACAGCGCCGCCGGCTGGATCACCAGCGCGTTCTACCTCTCCTACACGCTGTCGGTGCCGGTGCTGGTGACGCTGACCGACAGGATCGACGCCAAGAAGGTCTACCTGTTCGGCGTCGCCCTGACGGTGACGGGGCACCTGCTGTTCGCGCTCGCGGCCGACGGCTTCGCCGGCGCGCTGGCAGCGCGGCTGATCGCCGGGGTCGGCTGGGCCGGCACTTACATGACCGGCCTCAAGCTGCTGGCCGACCGCGTCGACGGCCGGCTGATGTCGCGCGCGGTGGCGGGCCACGCGGCCAGCATCGGCATCGCCGGCGCGGTGTCGTTCCTGTTCGCCGACACGGTAGCGGGGCTGCTGGGCTGGCGCGCGGCGTTCCTGATCGCCGCGGCGAGCGCGGCGGGCGGCTGGGCGATCGCGCTGCTGTTCGCGCCCTGGCAGGAGAAGCGGGCGCCGCAGGAGAATCCGCCCGGGCTGTTCGACTTCGGCCCGGTGTTCCGCAACCGCGCGGCGATGGCCTATTCCGTCGCCTACTGCGTGCACACCTGGGAGATGAACGCGCTGCGCGGCTGGGGCGTCGCCTTCCTGGCGTGGGTGGCGGCTCATCACGGGGCGACGCCGTGGCTGGCGCCGGCGGCGGTGCTGACGGCAACGGCGCTGCTCGGCGTCGGCGCCAGCGTCGCCGGCAACGAGGCGGCGATCCGGCTCGGCCGGGTGCGGCTGGTGCGGCTCGCGATGGCGCTGTCGATCCTGTTCGGCGCGGCGATCGGCTTCACCGGCGGCCTTTCCTACAGCCTCGCAGCGGCGCTGCTGGTCTGCTGGGGCATCGTCATCTGGCTCGACTCCGCCTCGCTGACCGCCGGCGCGGCCGGCAACGCCGACCCGGCGCGGCGCGGCGCGACGCTGGCGATCCACTCGATGCTCGGCTACGGCGGCGGCTTCGTCGGGCCGCTGGCGGTCGGCTACGCGCTGGACGCCGCCGGGGGCATGTCGACGGCGGGCTGGGCCATCGCGTTCGGCTCGGTCGCCGCAGTGATGCTGGCGGGCCGGGTGGCGTTCGCGCTGCTGCGGCCGCGCGACCTGAGCGGCGAACGCCACGGCGGTTGACATGGGTGCGCGAGGGATTACTTGAGTTTCAGAAATTTCCGAAATTCGGTACAGCCATGCACCTCTCCGCCCTGCAACAGGAATTCGTGCTCCACTTCGGCGAGATGGGGTCGCGCTGGGGGATCAACCGCACGGTGGGGCAGATCTACGCCCTGCTGTTCCTCAGCGAACGGCCGCTCAACGCCGAGGCGATAGCGGGGCGGCTCGGCTTCTCGCGCTCCAACGTCTCGACCGGGCTGAAGGAGCTGCAGTCGTGGAACCTGGTCCGGCTGCGCCACCTGCCCGATGACCGGCGCGACTACTTCGCCCCCCCCCGATGACCTGTGGGAGATCGTCCGCACGCTGGTCGCCGAGCGCAAGAAGCGCGAGATCGACCCGACGCTGACCAAGCTGCGCGAGCTGGAGCTGCGCGAGCCGGAAGGCGAAAGCGACCGGCACGCCCATGCCCGCATCGCCGAACTCGGCGGCCTGATCGAACTGCTCGCCGGCTGGTACGAGGACATGAACCGGCTGGAGACGGCCCGGCTCGTCCAGCTTCTGTCGCTGGGTGCGCGGGTACAGAAGATGATCGAGGGCGCCGGCGGGATCGTGCCGCTGCGGCGCGGTGCAAGACGGCCGGAGGATTCGGCCGGTGCCGGGGAGAGCTGAACCATGGACGCCCTGATGCTGTCGCGCATCCAGTTTGGCGCCAACATCTCGTTCCACATCCTGTTTCCCACCATCACCATCGCGCTCGGCTGGGTGCTGCTGTTCTTCAAGCTGCGCTACAACGCCACCGGCGACGACCGCTGGATGGACGGCTACCGGTTCTGGGTGAAGGTGTTCGCGCTGAGCTTCGGGCTCGGCGTCGTCTCCGGCGTCACCATGAGCTTCCAGTTCGGCACCAACTGGCCGGGCTACATGGAGACGGTCGGCAACATCGCCGGCCCGCTGCTGGCCTACGAGGTGCTCACGGCGTTCTTCCTCGAGGCGGTGTTCCTGGGGATCATGCTGTTCGGCTTCCGGCGCGTGCCGGGCTGGCTGCACACCACGGCGACGGTGCTGGTGGCCGCCGGCACGACGGCCAGCGCGTTCTGGATCCTGGCGCTGAATTCATGGATGCAGACGCCGGCCGGCTTCGAGATGCGCGACGGCGTGGCGCACGCCACCGACTGGCTGGCGGTGCTGTTCAACCCGTCCCTGCCCTATCGCCTGACCCACATGCTGATCGCCAGCGGCCTGACGGTGGCGTTCCTCGTCGCCGGCCTGTCGGCCTACCGCATGCTGCGCGGCGACCACGGCAGGGGCACGCACCTGACGCTGGCGACCGGCGTCGGCCTCGCGGCAGTCCTGATCCCGGTGCAGATCTTCGTCGGCGACCTGCACGGCCTGAACACGCTGGAGCACCAGCCGCAGAAGGTGGCAGCGATGGAGGCCAACTGGGAGACGCAGGCGCGCGCGCCGCTGATCCTGTTCGCATGGCCCGACGAGGAGGCACGCACCAACCGTTTCGAGCTGTCGGTTCCCGGCGGCGCCAGCCTGATCCTGCGCCACGACATCGACGGGGTGGTGCCGGGGCTGAACGACTACGTGGCGCCGGACGGGACGCCGATGCACCCGCCGGTCGCGCCGGTGTTCTGGGCCTTCCGGATCATGGTCGGGGTCGGCCTGCTGATGCTGGCGACGTCGTGGATCGCGGCGTGGCGGATCGCGCGGCACGGCGCCGCCAGCCTCGGCCGCTGGCCGCTGCGGATGCTGGTGGCGATGACCTTCTCCGGCTGGGTGGCGACGCTGGCCGGCTGGTACACCACCGAGATCGGCCGGCAGCCCTGGCTGGTCGACGGCGTGCTGCTGACCGCCGACGCGGTGACGCCGGTCGGCGCGCCGATGGTGGCCGCGACGCTCGTGCTGTACCTGCTGGTCTATGCCGTGCTGCTGGTCGTCTATATCGGCGTGCTGTTCTACCTGGCGCGGCAGGCGACGCACGGGAAGGACGAGGACCGCGGCCGCTCCAGCGCGGCGCAGGTCGAGGCGATCAGCGCGGCGGAGTGAGACGATGACCCTGTTCGGCGATCCGGAAATCTGGCTGCCCTTCGTCTTCGCCAGCCTGATGGGCCTGTCGATCCTGATCTACGTCGTGCTCGACGGCTTCGACCTCGGCGTCGGGCTGCTGTTCCCGCTCGGCACCGACCCGGAGCAGGACCGGATGATCGCCTCCATCGGCCCGTTCTGGGACGCCAACGAGACCTGGCTGGTGCTGGCCATCGGGCTGCTGCTGGTAGCGTTCCCGATCGCGCACGGGATGGTGCTGACGGCACTGTACCTGCCGGTCGCGCTGATGCTGGTCGGGCTGATCCTGCGCGGCGTCGCCTTCGAGTTCCGCGCCAAGGCGCCGCCGACAGTGCGCCACCGCTGGAACCGGGCGTTCTTCGCCGGCTCGCTGATGACCGCGCTGTCGCAGGGCTTCATGCTCGGCATGTACATCATGGGGCTGGAGTACACGGCGGCGACGCTGGCCTTCGCCCTGCTGACCGCCGTCTGCCTCGCCGACGGCTATGCCTTCATCGGCGCGTGCTGGCTGCTGATCAAGACCGAGGGGCCGCTGCAGGCGCGCGCCGCCGGCTGGGCGCGCACGACGCTGTGGGGCGTGGTCGCCGGGATGGCCGCGGTCTCCGCCGCCAGTCCGCTGGTCAGCCCGCGGATCTTCGAGAAGTGGTTCGAGATGCCGCAGATGCTGCTGCTGGCGCCGCTGCCGCTGCTATCTCTGGCGCTGCTGGCCGGGCTGTGGCGGACGCTGCGGGGAATGCCGACGGCCGACGACCGGCGCAACTGGCTGCCCTTCGCGATGGCGACGGCGCTGTTCGCGCTGGCCTTCGGCGGGCTCGCCTATTCGTTCTATCCCTACGTCGTGCCGGAGCGGCTGACGATCTGGGAGGCGGCGAGCGCGCCGGAGAGCCTGTTCATCATCCTGATCGGCACCTGCGTCGTGCTGCCGGCGATCCTCGGCTACACCGCGCTGGCCTACATCGTGTTCCGCGGCAAGGCGACCGAGCTGCACTACGACTGAGGCGCGCAGCGGACGGCGGCCGGTACTCCGCCATGATAGACTCACCGCGTTCGGCATCCGGTCGCACAACGGGATGGGGAGCAGGACCATGCCAGACGATATGGAACAACCCGGCTGCGGCCGTCTGACCTTCGACGCCGAGGGCCAGGAAGGCGGCCCGTGGCACAGCCGGCGCCTGCACGTGCCCTCGGCTTCATCAGGGCTGACCGTGGGGCGCGGCTACGACATGAAGCGGCGGTCGCGGGAGATGGTGCGCGACGACCTGCGCGAAGCCGGCGTCGACCCGGCGGTGGCGGCACTGCTGTCGCAGGCGGCCGGGATGCAGGGCGAGCGGGCCGAGGAGTTCATCGAGGAGAACGACCTCGAGGA
>JBBDQX010000031.1:0-11817 GCA_040905765.1 Acetobacterales bacterium | reverse complement strand
GGCGAGCGGGGTGAGCGGCTCGAAGCCGAGGTCGGCGCGCGCGCGGCCGATATCGGCGAGCGAATGCACGATGTCGCCATGGCGCGGCGGCTGTTTCCCGGGGCCGTCGAAGGGCAGGGACACGCCGCGCGCGGCGAGCGCATCGCGGATGCCCGCGAACAGGTCGGTGAGGCTGGTCGCGACGCCGGTGCCGACGTTGTAGACGGCGTGCGGCGTCCTCTCCTCCCGTCCGCCGATCCCGGCGATCAGGCGGGCGACGTCGTCGACGAAGCAGAAGTCCCGCGTCGCGCTGCCGTCGCCGAACAACACCGGCCGCTCGCCCGCTGCGCACAGCTCGATCCACTTCGGGATCACCGCCGCATAGCCGCCGCGATGGTCCTGCCAGGGCCCGTAGATGTTGAACAGGCGCAGGCCGACGAGATCGGGACCGTGGGTGCGGCTCCGCAGCGTGTCGGCGTAAAGCTCGTTGGCCAGCTTGGAGACCGCATAGGGGCTGAGCGGGCGCGGCGCCTCGGTCTCGGCCAGCGGCAGCGCCGGATTGTCGCCGTAGATCGCGCAGCTCGACACATAAATCACGCGCGCGACCCCCGCTTCCTCGGCCGCGGTCGCCACAGACAGGAAACCGGCGACGTTGATCGAGTCGGTGTAGCATGGGTCGTCGAACGACTTCGGCACCGACACCTGCGCCGCCAGGTGCGCGACGACGTCGACGCCCCCGAGCACCGCGCGCACCGCGGCGGGATCGCGGATATCGCCGCGAACGAACGCGAAGGCATCGCCGCCGCGTTCGCGCAGCCGGCCAATATTGGCTTCTGTGCCGGTCGACAGGTCGTCGAGGCCGGTGACGCGATCGCCCCGGGCCAGCAGATACGCCGACAGGTTCGAGCCGATGAAGCCCGCCGCCCCGGTAACCAGCCAGTGCTGCCCGCTCACGACATCCCCCGGCGGAGTTGCATCCCGAGATCGCCGATGGCGTGCCTGGCGGTGAAGCACAAGGGCAGCAGCACGGCGACGAGCAGCAGGGCGCGCAGCGAAGCGTCCGGCTGGGCCAGCTCTACCGCCGCCAGCGTCGCCCCGATCAACGCCACGCCGCCGACCGGCCAGCCGTCCTGCATCGGGGTGACGCGGTCGTGGCGCACCACGAACCAGTACAGCAGGCGCGTCGCCGCTGCCTGCGCAAAGGCGGCGGCGACCGCCCCGGCCAGCCCGATGCGCGGCACCAGCAGCAACAGCAACGCGAGGGCCAGCGCATTCGACGCGATGCCGACCTTGGAGATCGCATAGCCGCGACCGTAGGCGAACAGCGTGGCGAGCTGCGGCCGCCCCGACAGCCGCACCAGCAGCAGTGCCATCCATAGTGCCGCGAACGGCGCTGCATCGACGAACTTTCCGTGCGTCAGCAGCCCGACGATGTCGCGGCCGAAGGTGGCGAACAGCAGGCCCGCCCCCGTCAGCATGAGATAGCCGATGCGCCAGACCCGTGCGGTACGACCGAAGACGCTGTCGGCGTCGCGTGCCTCGCCCAGCGAAATCGGCCACGCCGCGCGCACCACGGGCTTGATGCCGGCCTGGGCGATGTTGAGGTAACTCTGCGAATGGCTGTAGATGCCAAGGGCGGAGAGACCGACCTGCGCCGACAGCAGCGTGCGCTCGGCGATCTGGGTCGCGATGTCGAGCAGGTTGGAGACGCTGAGCGGTACGCCGAGCTTCACCGTGTCGGCCGCCACCTGCCGGTCGAATCCCGGCCGCAGCCAGCCTGTCAGGCAGAGGATGCCGCCAATGCCAGTCGCCACGGCGCCGGCGAGAGCGCCCAGAAACAACGCCAGCACCCCGAAGTCGAAGACGAACAGCGCGGTGAGCGACGCGGCGGCGGAGCACAGCGTCTGCGCCACCATCACCGTGGCGAATGCCGTCGCTCGGCCATCGAGCGTCAGCACCTCCGACGCCAGGATCCAGGGGGCCGCGAAAGCGACCGTTGCCGCGCCAAGGCGTATTCCGAGTTCGGGCACCTCGGCCGCCACATCCCAGTACGCGGCGGCCTGCTGCCAGGCGGCCGGGAGCAGCAGCGCGAAGGCGAGGGCGACGACGACCGAGAGCAGCAGCAGCGAGGTGACGAGGCGACGGCGCTCGTCCTCCGCTGCGGTCGGCCAGCGCTGCGCCAGCACGTAGCCGGCGCCGAGTGTCGACAGCGCGGTGCCGAACGATGTAACGGCGGTGACCAGCGCGAAGGTGCCATAATCCCGCGGCCCAAGCACCAGTGTCATCAGCGGCAGCAGCGCGAAGGACACCGCGCTTTGGAACAGCGGCGGCACCGAGAACAGCAGGACGCGGCGGTTGAACGAGTGCGATCGGGCCACCGGCTATGCCCTGAGCGCCCGGCGGATCACGTCTGCGGTCCGCGCCACTTGGATCGGCGTAATGTCGAACGACGAGGGCAGCCACAGCCCGCGCGCGGACACCGATAGGGCCTTGGCGAAGCTGCCCTTCTGGTCGGCATAGGGCGGTTGCCTGTGAAGCGGGAACCAGAAGCCGCGGCAACCGATAGCCGCCTCGGCGAGCGCGGCGCGGATAGCCTCGCGCCTTTCGGTCAGGATGTCCGTCCACTGACGGACCTCGCCCGGCTGGTTGCTCCCTGCGGGGAACTGGATCTCGGACAGGTCAGACAAGGCCTCGCGATACCACCGGTCCCTCTCGCCGGCGCGCTGCAGCCGCGCCGCGAAGGCGTCGAGCTGCGCCAGCGCGACCGCCGCCTGCAGGTCGGTGAACTTGAAGTTGTAGCCAAGCACCGGATGCGGGTCGTCGCCCCCGGTCCCGCGCACGGGTCGCCCCTGGTCCTTCAACTGGATCAGCCGCTCGTAGACCTCGGTGCTGTCGGTGGCGACCATCCCTCCCTGACCGGCGGTCACGGTCTTCGCAGCGGAGAAGGAGAAGCAGGCGGCGTCGCCGTAGGAGCCGAGCGGCCGGCCGCCGTACCGGGAGCCGAGCGCCTCGGCAGCGTCGCAGACGAGGTGCAGGCCGCGCTCGTGGCACAGAGGTTCCAGCACGTCGTAGGCGGCGCCACGCCCGTTGACGTCGACGGCAACCACCGCCTTGGTGCGCGGGCCGATCGCGGCGGCGACGGCATCGGGATCGATGGCGAAGCGGTGCGGCTCGATGTCGACCAGCCGCACCGTCGCGCCGGTCAGACGCACGGCGTTCGCCGTGGCGATGAAGGTCAGGTCGGGCACGATCACCTCGTCGCCCGCGCCCACGCCCAGCGCCATCAGGGCGAGCGATATCGCGGCCGTTCCGCTGGTGACGGCGATGCAGTGGCGGACGCCGGCGATCTCGGCCACCCGCGCCTCGAACTGGCGCGTCAGCGGTCCGTCGTTCAGAAAGTTGCGATCGATCACGCCTTTCAGGTTATCCAGTTCGCCGCCGGTCATTATCGGGATGAACCAGGGAATCTCTTCGTGTGCCATCAGGACACCCTTTCCGGGAGGGGGCGGGCCGGAACGCCGGCGACGGTCGCGCCTGCCGGCACGTCGGACGTGACAACGGCGCCCGCACCGATAGTCGCACCGTCGCCGACCGACAGGTTGGGCAGCACCATGGCGCCCGCCCCGACATAGACGCCGTTGCCGACCGAGACCCTCCCGAGTAGGCGCGCGCCGGGCGCGACGGTGCAGCAGTCGCCGAGTCGCACGTCGTGATGCAGGGCAGCGCCAACGTTCAGCTTGCATAGCGACCCGACCACGACTCCAGCGGAGACGAACACGTCGGCCTGGATGACGGCGTCAGCGCCAATGCAGGCCTGCGGCGACAGCCGCGCAAGCGGCGAGCGGAAGCCCGCAAGCCTGCCAGGACCGTACGTCGCTGCGAGTCGGAGGCGGAGCAACGGCGGATCGGCCGCCAACAGCGCCTTTACCTCGGGATACCTTGCCGCCCACCCCGCCCATTCCGCGTCACCGCCCAGCGGCGGCACGCCCAGCACGGACTCCACCACCCCCGGATCGAAGATGCCGGCGACCGTCAGTGCCGACTCCAGCAGCATCTGCTCCAGCAGGTCCTTATCCAGCGCCACCATCACGACGGTCGTCACGCCGCCGCCTCCAGCATCGCTTCGAGCGAGGCCGCCACCGCCGATGGTGCATAGTGCCGTTCGTAGGTCGCGCGCGCGGCATCGCCGACCCGCTCCCGCACGACGGTGTCGTGCAGCAGACCGGCGATGTGAGCGGCCAGCTCGTCGCCGGTAACGCCGAGGCAGGCATTCTCGCCTTGCCCGACCTCGGGCATCGACTCCGCCAGCGCGCGATGCGCGACCACCGGAGCGCCCGACGCCATGGCATAGCAGACGCGCGTGTAGCCGCCGGTGTAGGGCCCGGCGTTGTTGCAGATGAGGAAGAGGCGGTTGGATAGCATCTCCTCGTCTATATCCGGGACGAAGCCGCGTACCGCAACGTTCGGGTGCCGCAGCGCTTCGGACGCCCGGGCCGTAAGGGTGCCGGGCCCGCAGACGTTGATCCGCCAGTCTCCCTGCACCATCCGCCGGTCCAGCGACGGAACGACTTCCCGGCCCATCCAAGCGAGGCCGTAGTCATTGCCGGTAGCGCCAAGATGGCCGACGTTCCCGAGGATATCCCCTTGCTTTCGTTCCCCTTCTGCGCGCCGGCGCCGGTCCTTCCAGTTCGGCCCGAATGCGTCCGGCCAGCAGTTCGGGACATAGCGGCACGGAACGTCGTGGGCGCGATACCATGCAGCGTCGACAGCGCAGATATTCGCCACCGCTTTCAGCTGTCGCATCCGCCGAAGATGCCGCCGCCGCCGCCCGAGCAGGCGATGGCGCATCAGCATGTTATTCGGCGTCGATGGCGCGTCCGCGAGGCGCACCAGCGATGCCTCGGTTCTCGGACGGCCCAGATAAGCGGCGACCGGAAGCGCGTGAAAGGCGGGAAGAAGATGCTCGAACCAGCTGTCCCAGAACAGCAGGGCCACATTCGGAGACCCGGCGGTCAGCGCGCGCGCCGTCCGTTCCGGGTCGCGGAAGCGCGGATAATCCGGCGCGGCATCGATCCGTGCGAACTCCGCAACATACGAAGCCCAGCGCCGGAGACGAGGCCAATCGGAAGCGGGATCATCCTGCACGTCGTGCGTGAAATCGCCGACGTAGCGAATCCCGACCTCCGCGAAGCGCTCCATGCTATCGGCATGCGGTTCACGCCCCGATGCGACGGTGGCGAAACTCACGTCGTGCCCGCGCTCGCGCATGGCGCACATCAGCGCCGCGCAGACCGTTTCGGCCGCCTGGCTGTGCCCGAGGTTCGGCATCACCGACGCGAGGAAGAGGACGTGCATCGGGTCAGACGATCCGCGGCTCAGGCAGCGGCACGATGAACCGGCCGCGATAGCCGTTCTTGCGCAGGATGCGGATGAGATCGTCGGCGATGTGCCAGGACAGCAGCAGCGCGTATTCCGGCTGCTCGTCGAACAGCTTCTTCTCGTCCAGCACCGGGATGCGGGTACCGGGGACGTAGCGCTCGAGCTTGTGCGAGTTCGACACCTCCATCACCGCGTCGAGCAGCCCGTCGTCCAGCCCGGTGTAGTTGATCAGCGTGCTCGCCCGCGACGGCGCGCCGATGCCGAATATGCGCGCGCCCTCGCGCTTCAGCGGCGCGAGCAGGGCATAGAGGTCGAGCTTCGACTGCACCACCCGCGCGCGGAAGTCCTGCAGCGCGCGGCCGTCGGCGAGGCCCTTCGCCTTCTCGTCGGCGAGCCGCTCGGCGACCGACGGCTCGATCGGGTATGTCCCCTTGCGCGCGGCCCAGGCGCGGATCGAACCGCCATGGGTCGGGATGCGCTCGACGTGGAACACCTCCAGGCCGTGCGCGGCCAGCAGGTGCGACAGGCTGTCGAGCGCGTAGTGGCGCAGGTGTTCGTGATAGATCGTGTCGTATTGCAGCGTCTCGACGAGGTCGAGCAGGTAGTGCGATTCCGAGACGAACACGCCGTCCTCGGCCAGCAGCGCGACGATGCCGTCGACCACCGAGTGGATGTCGCCGATATGGGCGAAGACGTTGGCGGCGGTGATCACCTTTGCCGGGCCGTGCTGCGCCAGCACCTTCTCGGCGCAGGCTCGGCCGAAGTAGTCGGTCAGGGTGTCGATGCCGTGCTTGCGGGCGACGTCGCCGGCCTGCGACGGCTCGACGCCGAGCACCTTGTGCCCGCCCTCGTGGAAGGGCTTGAGCAGCGTGCCGTCGTTCGAGCCGATGTCGACCACCAGGTCGTCGGGGCCGAGCGCCAGCCGCTCCGAGACCTTCCTGTAGAGGTCGACGAAGTTCTCGCGCAGGATCCGCGTCGTGCCGCTGAGATAGGGGTAGCTGTGCGGGAACAACACCTCGGCGTCGACCTCGAGGCCGATCTGCACCAGCGAGCAATCCTCGCAGCGGCGCAGCTCCAGTGGATAGGCCGGCTGCTCCTCCGGGATCGAGCCGACCGCCGGCATGGTGTTGACCGGCGGGATGTAGCCGATGAACAGGATCGGGGTGAGCCGCTCGCTGTCGCAGATCTGGCAGCGATGGATCGGCTTCGAGGTGGCGGTCATGCGGCGTCTCCCGGCGGTGCGTCTTTCAGATGTGCGTTGTCCCGGTACCATTCGACGACGCCGGGCAGGCCTTCGGCGAGCGCGATGCGCGGCGCGAAGCCGAGCGCCCGCAGCTTGGCGGTGTCCGGGCAGCGCCGCGGCGTGGCGCCGGCGGGTTCCGGCCCCGGTTGCAGGTCGATGTCGCGGCCGAATGCGGCGACCACGCCCTTCGCGAGGTCGGCGATGCGGACCTCCTCCATCGTGCCGATGTGATAGATCTCGCCGTGGGCGCCCCTGCCGATCACCGTCGCCAGCCCGTCGGTGAAGTCGTCGATATGGATGAAGGCGCGGGTCTGGTTGCCGTCGCCCTGGATCGGGAACGGCACCGGCCCCTCGGGGTGCGCGGCCACGAGGTCACGGGCGCGCAGCGCGAGCTGCGGAATGACGTGCTCCCATCCCATGTCGGGACCGTAGACGTTGTGCGGCCGGAACACCGTCAGCCGGTCGAAGCCAGTGCGGCCGTGGTTCATCGCCACCAGTTCCGTGACGATCTTGCCGCCGCCGTAGGAGTAGCGGGGGTTCTTGACGTCCGGCACGACCAGCGGCGCGGACTCGTCGGTCGGCACCCGTGCCGGGGTCTGGTAGACCTCCGAGCTCGATGCGACGACGAGATCGCCGACGCCGTGCGCCCGGCAGGCATCGACCACGTTGAGGATGCCGCGCAACGCGACGTCGAGCACGAGCTCGGGCCGGCTGTAGAAGAACTCGGTGCCGTTGACCGCGGCGAGGTGGATGACGCGTGCGACGCCCCTCGTCGCTTCCGACACCACGGCGGCATCGCGCACGTCGCCTTGCACCATCTCGATCTCGCCGGCGACAACGGCGAGGCGGCGCGGGCGGCCGCGCGAATTGTCATCGAGCACGCGCACCGCATGGCCATCGGCGACCAGGCGGCCGACCAGCGCCGCGCCGATGAACCCCGATCCGCCGGTGACGAGGACCTTCATGGTGTCAGGCGCGCCTTTCCGCCGCCGGCATGTCCGGCAGCCTGCCGACACCGTGCCCGCCGAGGGCCACGTAGCCGGTGCCTTCCGGCAACTCGAGGTCGGCCGCGTCGAAGTTGTTCCACAGGTCGTAGACCAGTCCCGGCCGGTTGAGCCGTGCGGCAAGCAGCTCGATCTGCATGGCGGCGAAGACCGGATGGTTGTTCAGCACGACGACCAGATCGGCGCCCTCGAAGGCCGCCTCCAGCGACGGCTGCGGCTGCAGACCGAAGGCGGCGACGGCATCGGCCGCGACCACCGCATCGAACCCGGTGAAGCACGCGCCGGGGAAGGCCTCGCGCATCGCGTCGAGCATCGGTTTGGCCATGGTGCCGCGCAGGTCGTCGGTCGCCGGACGGCCCTTGAAGGCTATGCCGGCGAGGCAGATCGTCGGCTGCTCGGGAAAGCCGGCGATACGACCGAGCCTGTCCCTGAGGAAGGCGGCGATTTCTGCCGGCTGCGCCTCGTTGATGCGCCGCGCGGCGAGCGTCATCTCCGGCGCCGGCCCCCGGCCCTCCATGCCCTCGGCGAGGATGTAAGGGTCCTTCGACAGGCACGGCCCCCCGACCGGGCCCGGCATCGGCAGGTTGGTGCGCTGATAGCCGAGCTTGCCGGCCCGGATCACCTCGGCGGCGCTGACGCCGACCGCGTCGCAGACGCGCGCCACCTCGTTGGAGAATGCGAAGTGCACGTCGCGCTGTGCGTTGTCGACCATCTTGATCATCTCCGCGGTCTCGAGGTCACGGACGCGGACGATGGTCGGCGTGACGAACTGGAAGAACTGCGCCGCGCGCATCGTCGCCTGGTGCGTCAGGCCGCCGACGATCTGGGGCAACGTCCGCAGCTCGGCCAGCGCCTGTCCCTCCAGCGTCCGCTCGGGGCAGAAGGCGAGTTCATAGGGCTTGCCCGGCGCGTCGAGGATCGGCACCACCACGTCTCGGGTCGTACCCAGCTTCACGGTGGAACGCATCACCACCAGCTCGCCGCCGCGCAGACGCTCGGCGACCTCGTGGGCGGCGCGCGCCACCATGTCGAGCCGCGCCCGCCCGTCCCCGCCGAGCGGCGTGCCCACGGTGACGATGTAGACGCTGGCGTCGCAGCCCTCGGGGATCGCCGATTCGAACGACAGGCGCCCCGACTTCAGCAGGCGGCGCATCTGTGCCTCCATGCCGGGCTCGTGGAAATGCGCCTTCCCTTCCCGCAGGTCGGTCACCACGTCCTTGCGCACCTCGACGCCGAGCGTCCGGAAGCCGCAGGCCGCCAGCGTGACCGCGAGCGTCAGGCCGACATAGCCGCAGCCGACGACGCAGACCGAGCTGTCGGGGAAGCGTTCGGGAAGCGGTGTCATCGCGTCAAAGCAGTCCCCGCATGCGCGCCAGCCCGATCAGCGCGATATGCGGCGCCATGGTGAAGCGTCCCTCGTCGATCGCGGCGATTAGTTCGTCCACCGCTATCGTCTCGCAAGCGACGCCGGGCTCCGGCGTCCAGTCCGCGATCCGCTCGGTCCGCGGTGCGAAGTAGCCCCAGAACCGGTTTTCCAGGCGACCGGTGTCGGGATCGAAGCAGCCGAGCGGCACGAGGGCGCCGACGACGCGCAGCCCGGCCTCCTCGGCCAGCTCCACCACGGCCGTCCGCTCGGGCGTGTCCTCGCCGTCATGCAGGCCGCCGGGCAGCTCCAGCGTCTCCCGCTCCACCGCCGGGCGATACTGGCGCACCAGCGGCACGCGGCCGTCCGGATCGAGGGCCAGCACCGTCGTGTAATCGTGCTGGCGCAGCGCGTGGTAGACGTGCACGCCGTCGCGGCCGGGCAGGCGGACATGTTTGGCGGTCACCGTCACCCAGGGCGACAGGCGCATCTCCTCGACCCTGGTCAGCGGAGAAGCGTCGTCAGCCATATCGGCCGGGCGATGAGGATGGGAAATGGCGCAGGAGAATACAGCCTGTAGGAGGAACGCGGGCACGCTACCGCACTCCGGGTGAATCTGGCATCCGGAGTGCGACGGAAAGCGAGCCTGCTTATCATGTTCATCGCGCGAACGTCAACCGCCGCGTTCATCATACGAACAAGCTAAGCCACTGAACCGGCGTATCTTTCCTTCTTGACGGCCCATCCGGCCCACAGCTATGTTCATTCAATGAACAATTGGGCGGAGATGGCTCGGTAATGCCCTCCTCGAAGGAAGCGGTGCGGGAGGCCGGCGGCCTCGACGCCGAGGAGGAGATCACCCTCGGCCTGCTCAACGCCGTCCATGAGGACCGGCGGCTGACCCAGCGCTCGGCATCGCACCGGCTCGGCATCGCGCTCGGCCTGACCAACGCCTATCTCAAGCGTTGCGTGAAGAAGGGCCTGATCAAGATTCAGCAGATCCCGCCAAACCGCTACGCCTACTACCTGACGCCGAAGGGCTTTGCCGAGAAGACCCGCCTGACCGGCGAGTTCTTCAGCCAGTCGTTCCGCTTCTTCCGCATCGCCCGCACCCAGTACGGCGAGTTGCTGCGCGAGGCGGAGCGGAGCGGCTGGCGCCGGCTGGCGCTGTGCGGCGTCGGCGAACTGAGCGAGGTGGCGACGCTGTGCGCGACCGAGGCGGGTGTCGATCTCGTCGGCGTCATCGACATGCCGCAGAGCGGACGCAGTCGGCACGCCGGGCTGGCCGTGCTGCCAGACCTCGCTGCGGCCGGCGGGATAGATGGCGTGGTGCTGACGGATTTCCAGGACACCCAGGCGACCTACGACGCGCTCTGCCGCATCTTGCCGCCGGCGCGGGTGCTGGTGCCGGCCATGCTGGCGGTGCAGGAGCGGCGGGCATGAGCCGCTGGTACGTCGCCCGCACGCAGCCGAACGCCGAGCAGCGGGCCTGCAGCCACCTGCAGCGGCAGGGCTTCGACACCTACATGCCTTGCTACCTCAGGCGGCGGCGCCATGCACGGCGCACCGAGTGGCGAGCGGCACCCCTGTTCCCCGGCTATGTCTTCGTTCGGTTCGACCGCGACGCGGCACGCTGGCGGGCGATCCATTCCACCGTCGGAGTCAGCCACCTCGTCTGCCAGGGCGAGCGGCCGGCACCCGTGCCGGAAGGCGTCGTCGAGGACATCCGAGCCGCGGAGGACGAGACGGGCATGGTGCCGCTGAACGAGGCGCCCGCCCGCGGCGATCGCGTGGCGGTCGGCGACGGCCCCTTCGCCGGCTGCGCCGGGCTATTCGACGGCGACAGCGATGAGCGGCGCGTCTTCGTGCTGCTCGACCTGCTCGGTCGGCAGGTGCGGGTCTCGGTCTCCCGGGACGCCGTACAGGCCGCTACGGCCGCTTGACCGTCCGCGTCCTGGTCAATGCGCTGCACGCCAAGTCCGGCGGCGGCGTGACCTATTTGCGGCACATCTTGCCGCGGCTCGCCGCCGACCCCGAACTCGACGTGCACCTGCTGCTGCACCCGGCACAAGCGGCCCTCTACCCCGACGCCGGCGTAACCGTCCATCACGCGGATTTCCGCGCCGGTTTCGTGCGCGAGATGGCGTGGGAGCAGTGCCGGCTGCCGCGGCTCGCCCGGCGCATCGGTGCCGCCGCGACTTTCTCGCCGGCGAACTTCGGGCCGTTGCTGGCCCCCGGCAGCGTGGTGCTGCTGCGCAACGCGCTCGACGTCGCGCGGGTCGAGAATCGACCGGCCAAGCGGCTCTACTGGGCGGCCCTGTCGGCGATGACTTTCCTGTCGCTGGTGTTCTGCCGCCGCGCCATCGCCGTGTCCGGCTACGCCCGGCGCAGCCTCGCGCGCCTGCCCGCGTTGGCGCGAAAGACGGTGGTGGTCCACCACGGCGTCGACGATCTTTTCCGCGGCGGACCGGCGGGGCGGCGCGAGGACTTCCTGCTCGCCGTGGCCGACCTCTATGTACAGAAGAACCTGCTGGCGCTGATCGATGCGGTCGCGCTGCTGCGGCAGCGACGGCCTGATGTCCGGCTGCGTATCGCGGGAGCGCCGGTCGACCCGGGCTATGCCGCGTCGGTGCGGGCGCGTATCGCCGAACACCGGCTGGACGAGGCGGTGACCCTGCTCGGCACGCAGCCGAAGGAGCGGCTGGCGGAACTCTATCGCCGCTGCGCCGTCTTCGTCTTCCCCTCGACGGTGGAGACCTTCGGCCAGCCGCTGGCCGAGGCGATGGCGTCCGGCGCGCCGATCGCCTGCGCCGATGCCGCGGCGATGCCGGAGGTGCTGGGCGATGCCG
>JBBDQX010000030.1:0-11932 GCA_040905765.1 Acetobacterales bacterium | reverse complement strand
GCGCCACGGACCGGGGCGCCGACGCCGGCCGGAACGGCGACGCCGCCCGCGTCATCGGCTTGCGCGCCGAACTGGTTCCGGAGTACCAAGCGCCGCAGGCGGACCGCGATGGCGGTCCGGCCGACCGCCCTTCCCTGAGACGACATGCCTGAGCCGATGACCGATTCCGCGACCCCGCCGATCCGGCGCGCCCTGCTTTCCGTCTACGACAAGACCGGCCTTGCCGAATTCGGACAGGCGCTCGCCGCCCGTGGCGTCGAGATCCTGTCGACTGGCGGCTCCGCCAGAACACTGGCCGAAGCCGGCGTCCCGGTGATCGAGGTTTCGGACTACACCGGCTTCCCGGAAATTCTCGACGGGCGTGTGAAGACGCTGGTACCGCAGATACACGGCGGCATCCTCGGCCGCCGCGACCTCGACACGCATCGCCGGCAGATGGCGAAGCACGGCATCGGCCCAATCGATCTGGTGGCGGTGAACCTCTATCCCTTCGAGGCGACGGTGGCGCGCGGCGCCGGCTTCGACGACTGCATCGAGAACATCGACATCGGCGGGCCCGCCCTGATCCGTGCCGCCGCCAAGAACCACGGTGCGGTGACGATCCTCACCGACCCCGCCGACTACCCGGCGGCGCTGGACGAGATCAACGCCCACGACGGCGCGACCACCCTGGCGACGCGGCGGCGGCTCGCCGCCGCCGCCTACGCGCGTACGGCCGCGTACGATGCCGCCATCGCCGCCTGGTTCGCCGGGCAGGAGAAGGACGTGCCGGCACAGTTCGCGCTGTCAGGTGCGCTGCGACAGACGCTACGCTATGGCGAGAACCCGCACCAGCGCGCCGCCTTCTACGTCGGCGGCACGGCGCGGCACGGCGTCGCAACGGCCGGGCAGGTGCAGGGCAAGGAGCTCAGCTACAACAACCTCAACGACACCGATGCGGCCTACGAGCTGGTGGCAGAGTTCGACGCGCCGACGGTGGCGATCATCAAGCACGCAAATCCGTGCGGCGTGGCCTCGGCCGGCGACCTCACGGCCGCCTGGGATGCCGCGCTGGCCTGCGATCCGCTCAGTGCCTTCGGCGGCATCGTAGCGGTCAACCGAACGCTCGACGTCGCAGCCGCGGAGAAGATCGCCTCGATCTTCACCGAGGTGGTGATCGCACCCGACGCCGACCCCGACGCCCGCGCACTGCTGGCGAGGAAGAAGAATCTCCGGCTGCTAATCGCGGGCGGCCTGCCCGATCCGGGAGAGGCCGGCCTCACCGTGCGCAGCGTCGCCGGAGGCTGGCTGGTACAGGACCGCGACAACGGCCGGGTGCTGCCCGAGGGGTTGAAGGTGGTGACGAAGCGCACGCCGGACGAGCGGGAACTCGCCGACCTGATCTTCGCCTTCCGCGTCTGCAAGCACGTCAAGTCCAATGCCATCGTCTACGTGCGCGACGGCGCGACGGTTGGCATCGGCGCCGGTCAGATGAGCCGCGTCGACTCCGCCCGCATGGCCGCGTGGAAGGCCGAGGCCGCCGCCAGGGAAGCCGGCGGCGGCGAGCCGAAGACGCGCGGTTCGGTGGTTGCCTCGGACGCCTTCTTCCCGTTTGCCGACGGCCTGCTGGCCGCGGCCGAGGCGGGTTCCACCGCCGTCATCCAGCCAGGCGGGTCGATTCGCGACGAGGAGGTGATCGCCGCCGCCGACGAGCGCGGGCTGGCGATGGTGTTCACCGGGATGCGCCACTTCCGCCACTGAAGCACGATCCGATCGGATCAAGCTTCGACGGGCGGTTCCTTCACCGACAGCAGCAGCGCGCCGCCGACGACAAGAAAGACCAGAATGGTCGCCATGCCGGCGCGCTGGCTGCCGAAGCTGACCGTGGCCCAGCCCAGCACCGCCGGCCCCATGAAGGCGGTGATCTTTCCCGACAGCGCGTAAAGACCGAACATCTCGGTGCGCAGCGACTCCGGCGCCAACCGCGCCATGAACGTGCGGCTGGCCGCCTGCACGGGGCCGAAGAACACGCTGAGCAGCAGGCCGAACACCCAGAACTGCGTCTTCGTCTCGATCACCAGCAGCATGATCCCGATGCCGATCAGCGCGACGATCGAGATCATCACCGTGCGCTTCGGCCCGATCCGGTCGTCCACCCAGCCGAAAGAGGCCGCCCCGACCCCGGCCGCGAGATTCATCCCGATGCCGAACTGGATGATCTCCGAGAAGCTCATGCCGAAGGTGCCGGCGGCGTAGATGCCGCCGAACGAGAACAGGGTGTTGAGGCCGTCGGTGTAGATCATCCGCGCGATCAGGTAGCGCAGCACGTTAGGGTGCGAGCGCAGGTCGCGCAGCAGGCGCGTCATCGCCGCGAGCCCCTCGCGCATCGCCCGGGCCGGGCCCATGCCATCCCCGCCGCGGTCGGGCACGAACAGGAACAGCGGCCAGGCGAAAGCGGCATACCACAGCGCCACCAGCAGGAAGGTGGCGCGGACATGCTCCGCCGACTCCTTGTCGAGGCCGAAAGGCGGCGTCTCGCGCTGCACAAAGAGCGTCAGGGCGATGACCAGGCAGACCAGCCCGCCGGCGTAGCCGAGGCCCCAGGCCCAGCCCGATAGCCTGCCCATCCGCTGCGGGCTGATCAGCTCCGGCAGCATGGCGTTGTAGAACACCGTCGCGACCTCGAACCCGACCGTCGCGACGATGAGCGCCAGCAATGCGGGCAGCACGAACGTGGGGTCCGGCTGCACGAACCACATGGCCGCGGTCCCGCCGATGCACATCAGCGTGGTCAGCGCGAGCCAGGGCTTGCGCCGGCCCATCCGGTCCGCCGCCGCGCCGAGCGGCGGGCTGACCACGGCGATGACGATCGCGGCGATGCTGAGGGCATAGCCCCACTGCGCCGTGCCGGCATTCGTGTCCTCCGCCACGGCGGTGGTGAAGTAGGTGGCAAAGACGAACGTCGAGATGATGGTTGGGAAAGCCGAGTTGGCCCAGTCGTAAAGGCACCACGACCCCAAGGCCCGGCGCCCCGCGGAGGGCCGGTCCGGGACGGGGGCGGGGCGGGTGTCGGTAGCGTCCAACCGTGCCGCCGGTCAGTTGGCGACGAGCGTACGGAGCTGGCGGTTGGCCACCGCCAGCATCGCGAGGTCGAGGCCCTCCTTGCCGTTTTTCAGCTCGCCGACGATCTGCTCGGCACGGGTCACCGACTGGCGGTGCCTGTCGGCCCATCCGTCGATCGCCTTGTCGCCGCCCTTGGCCCCGTTGCCGCGCAAAATCTCCATCGCCAGCGCGCGCTGCTGATTCGACAGGTCCTCGAGCACGGCACCGACTGCCATCCGCTGCCAGTGGCTTTCAGGCTCCAGGCGCCGGGCGCTTTGCCGCAGCCACTCGTGCCCGAAGCGCAGGCCCACGGAGAAATAGGTCCGCGCCGCCGCGAGCACGTCGAGCTTTTCCGCCCCCGCGATGCGCACGACATCGCAACAGTCGGTCACCAGTTCGAGTGCGGCGACCGCTCCGGCGAGCGGCGCCGGGGCGCCGTGGTCACAGAAAGCCTTCGCGCGCGCGCCGATCGCGGCCAGAGTCTCCTGCGGCACCACGTCGCCGGTGGCGCCCATGACCTTTTTCAGCCCGGGACCGTATTCCCCGACCAGCCCGCCGATGTCGAGCGGCGAGGAGACGTTGCGCAGGAACCACATGGCTCCGGCCTCCACCGCGCGGGCCGTGGCCAGCAGCATGTCGAGCTGCACCTGCGCCGGTGCCTTATTGTCGAGCGCCTCGATCTCGCTCCAAAGCGGCCGCAGCGCGAGCGCGTCGCGCGCGATGATATAGCCGCGGGCGATCTCCGACGGCTCCATCCCGGTATTTTCCATCAGTCGCGTCACGAAGGTTGCGCCGACCCGGTTGACCATGGAGTTCATCACCGAGTTGGTGATCAGTTCGCGCCGCAGCCTGTGGCGTTCGATGAACTTGCCGAAATCCTTCCGCAGCGGCTGCGGGAAATAGCGCACGAGGTCGCTGGCGAGTGCCGGTTCGTCGGGCAGATCGGAATCCAGCAGCACCTTGTAGAGCCAGATCTTCGCGTAGGAGAGCACGACCACCGACTCCGGCCGCGTCAGGCCGATGCCCTTCGCGGCACGGTCCTGCAGTTCCTCCTCGTCGGGCAGGAACTCGACTGACCGATTGAGCTCGCCCTGGCGTTCCAGGAAACGTATCAGCCGCGCCTGGTTGTCGAGCTCCCTCGGCCCGATTCGCTGGGTCAGGCTGATCACCTGACTTTGCTGGTAGTTGTTGCGCAACACGAGCTCGGCGACCTCGTCGGTCATCTTGCGCAGCAGGTCGTTGCGCTGCTGTACGCCGAGCGCACCGGCAGCCACGGCATCGTTGAGCAGGATCTTGATGTTGACCTCGTGGTCCGAGGCATCGACGCCGCCCGAGTTGTCGAGCGCGTCGGTGTTGTTACGCCCGCCCGCGAGCGCATACTCGATCCGGCCGAGCTGGGTGCATCCGAGGTTCGCGCCCTCGCCGATCACGCTGGCGCGGATATCCTCGCCATCCACACGAATGGCATCGTTGGCCCGGTCGCCGACCTCGGCGTGCGATTCGTCGGACGACTTGACGTAGGTGCCGATGCCGCCGAACCACAGCAGATCGACGTCGGCGCGGAGGATCGCGTTCATCAGCTCCGAGGGTGCGACGACATCCTTCTCGAGCCCGAACCGCACCTTGATCTCGGGCGTCAGCCTGATCGTCTTCGACGCCCGTTCGTAGATCATGCCGCCCTTCGACAGCAGGCGCTTGTCGTAGTCGGCCCAGGTGCTGCGCCCCATGTCGAACAGCCGCTTCCGTTCGTCGAAGCCGCGCGCCGGATCCGACGGGTCGGGATCGACGAAGATGTGCAGGTGGTTGAAGGCAGCGAGCAGTCGGGTGTGCTTCGAGCGCAGCATGCCGTTGCCGAACACGTCGCCGCTCATGTCGCCGACGCCGACGCAGGTGAAGTCCTCGTTCTGGATGTCCTTGCCGAGCTCGCGGAAATGCCGCTTCACAGCCTCCCACGCACCGCGCGAGGTAATCGCGATCTTCTTGTGGTCGTAGCCGTTGCTGCCGCCGGAGGCGAAGGCATCGGCGAGCCAGTAGTCCCTTTCCAGCGACATGCTGTTGGCGAGGTCGGAGAAGGTCGCGGTGCCCTTGTCGGCAGCGGCGACGATATAGGTATCCGGCCCGTCGCGGCGCACGGTGTCCGCCGGATGCACGACCTTCTGGCCCCTGGTGTTGTCGGTCAGGTCGAGCATGCCGTTGATCAGGTAGCGGTAGCAGGCGATGCCTTCCTGCTGCATCGCCTCGCGCCCCCCGGCGACCGGCGGCTGCTTGAGGATGAAACCGCCCTTCGCGCCGACTGGCACGATCACCGTGTTCTTCACCTGCTGGGCCTTCATCAGGCCGAGGATCTCGGTACGGAAATCCTCCATCCGGTCCGACCAGCGGATGCCGCCGCGCGCGACCATGCCGCCGCGCAGGTGCACGCCCTCCATCCGTGGCGAATAAACGAAGATCTCCGCCATCGGCCGGGGCAGCGGCAGGTCCTCGATGTCGGGGCTGTGCAGTTTGAAGGAGAAGTAGGGCTTAGGCCCGCCGCCTTCGCCGGACTGGTAGTAGTTCGTGCGCAGCGTCGCGCCGACAAGCCGCAGCATGGAACGCAGGATGCGGTCTTCATCGAGACTGCTGACCGCATCGAGGGCCTCGGCAACCTCGCCGCGCAGTTGCTCGCACTTCTTCTCCCGGTCGCCCTCCAGCTTCGGGTCGAACTGCGCCTGGAACATCCGGACCAGCAATGCCGCGATGCCGGGATTGCGGGCCAGCGCGCCTTCGAAGTAGCTCTGGCTGAACGGCACGCCCGCCTGGCGCAGGAACTTGTAATAGGCACGCAGGATCATCACCTCGCGCGCCTTCAGGCCGGCGGCGACGACCAGCTTGTTGAAGCCGTCGTTCTCCTGCACGCCGTTCCAGACCTGGCGGAACGCGTCGTGGAAGTTGGCGCGGACCATGGCGAGGTCGACTGCCCCGCCGACCGTCGGCGCGACTCCGAAGTCATGCAGCATCACCAGCCCGAAATCGGGGCTCTCGATCCGGAACGGCAGTTCGTCAAGCACCCGGAAGCCCAGGTTCTCCAGCATCGGCAGCACGTCGGACAGCGTCACGGATTCGCGCGGACGGTAGACCTTGAAGCGCAGCGGCCCACCCGCATGCTCCGCGGGCACATACAGATGCAGCCGCATGCGGTCCTCGGTCAGCGCCGCATCCACCATCTGCACGTCGAAAACCGCCGCCTCCGCCGGGAACCGCTCGGCAAAGCCGGCAGGGAAGGCGTGCCCGTAGCGGCGGTGGAGCTTGAGTCCGTCGCGATCGCCCTTCGCCGCCATCAGGGCATCGAGCAGCTTGTCACTCCAGGTGCGGCTCGCCTCGACGATCTCGGCCTCGAGCGACTCGACGTCGTAGCCCGGCACGCCGGCCGGTTCCGTCCGGACGATGAAGTGGACGCGGGCGAGCGGGGAGTCGCCGACCGTGGTGTAGTAGGCTGAGATCGAGCCGCCGAACGCCCGTTCCAGGATCTGGCCCGTGCGCTGGCGCAGGGCGGTGTTGTAGCGGTCGCGCGGGAAATAGACCTGGCACGACGCGAACCGCTCGAACGGGTCGGTGCGCACGAACACGGCGATGCGCTGGCGGTCCTGCAGGTGCAGGATGCCTAGGCCGATGTCGAACAGGTCGTCCTCGGAGATCTGGAACAGCTCGTCGCGTGGATATGTCTCGAGGATATGTGCCAGCGCCTTGCCGTCGTGGCTGGCTGGCGGGAAGCCCGCCCGCTCGATGCAACGGCGGATCTTGTGGCGCAGGACCGGAATCTGCCGCGGACTGAGGCTGTAGGCGACCGACGTGAACAGGCCGACGAACATGCGGATGCCGGCGACGCGCCCCTTGTCGTCGTAGCGCTTCACCATGATGACATCCATGTGCACCGCCCGGTGCACCGTGGAAAGCATGTTCGCCTTGGCGATCAGCAGCACCTCGGGCTGGTCGACGAAGTGACGAACCTCCGCAGGCAGTTCCTCGCCATCGCGCAGCGCATCGAAGATCACCTTGTCGGCCTCGCGCGTCACGCCCAGCGCCGTCTTGTCGTTCACCTTGACGGTCGTCTTCTTGCCGCGTCGCGTGAATTCGTAATCGCGGAATCCGAGGAAGGTGTAGTTGTCGTCGTGCGCCCACTGCAGGAACGCCGCCGTTTCGTCGAGATCGGACTTGCGGATGCTCTCGGGCGCGTGGGCCAGGCCGCCGATCACCTCGAACATGCGACCGCGCATCGTCTGCCAGTCGCTGACCGCGGCCCGTACGTCGGCGAACACGGAAAGCAGTTCCTCGCGCAGGCCTTCGATAGCCTGCGGCTCGACCGGCTCGGCGATTTCGAAGTGCATCACCGACTCGCGAATCGCCTTGCCTTCACCGGCTGCGGCCTCCGGCAGCGCCGTCAGACATCCCTTCGCGTCGCGCACCACCGTCACGACCGGATGAACGGCCAGGGCCACGGTGAAGCCGCGGCGGTTGAGAGCCGCCGTGATCGAATCGACCAGGAACGGCATGTCGTTGTTGACGGTCTCGATAACCGCCCGGTCGGACGACCAGCCGTGCTTCTTCTGTTCGGGCAGGAAGACGGAGACCTCGGCGCTGCGCGGCGGGCGCTTCTGCATCAGTTGCCACAGCGACAGGGCGGCTCCGCAGAGGTTTTCCGAAGAGCGCTCGGCAAGATCGTCGGGAGGCATGCCGTTGAAGAAGACGCTGAGGAAGCGCCCGCCCTCCGCCGCCCTGGTCTTCGGCAGCTTGCCCCGGGCGATGCCGACCAGCTTGTCGACCAGTTCAGCCTTGCGCTTTTCGCTGGTAGCCCCGTGCGCCATCGTCCGCTTCCCCCACCATCAAAGGCTTTGTCGCCTTCATTCCGGCCTCGCGAGGCTAGCGCAACCAGCCGTGATTACAAACGGCAGAGTGGGCCAAGGCATTGCGAGAACACAACGTTCACGGCGGCGTCACACGCCTTGCAGGGTTTCTGGAAAGCCCTTCCCGGCACCTGTACAAAGGTACCGGCACCGCCAGCGGGAGAACGCGCATGACGTCTTTCGGTTTCGCCGACATCATCGCCCCGATGAGCGAGGAAGAATTCTTCGCGGACTATTTCGACAAGAAGCCCCTGCACATCCGGGGCACGCCCGGAAAGTTCGCCGAGGTGATGTCGTGGCGGCATCTCAACACGATGCTGAACCAGACGCATATCTGGTCTTCGAAGACTCTCAACCTCGTACTGGACTGCGTGCCGCTAGGCCCCGAGACGTTCTGCCGGCAGACGCAGGATCGCGACGGCCGCCCGGTGCTGCAGCCCGATCCGGAGAAGGTGCTGGGGCAGCTTCGCCGCGGCGCCTCGCTGGTGCTCAACGACATCGACTCGCTGTCGGCGGGGCTCGCTTCCGTGTCCAATGCGCTCGAGGAGACGCTGGGCGCCAAGGCGCAGGCCAACCTCTACTGCTCCTGGCGGCAGCACAAGGCGTTCCCGCCGCACTACGATACCCACGATGTCTACGCGATCCACGTCGAGGGCACCAAGACCTGGAACGTCTACAGCGGCCGCGCCGACCATCCGATCCCGCATCCGCTGTTCAAGGGCCTGCCGCAGGCGCATCACGAACAGGCGAAGGGCGAGTTGCTGATGGAGGTCGCCCTGCAGCCCGGCGATCTGCTGTACCTGCCGCGCGGCCAGTATCATGATGCGATGGCCTCGACCGATGCGGTCATCCACGTCGCCTTCGGCGCACACCACCCGCTCGGCATGGACCTGATGAACCTGCTGTTCGACCGGGTAGCCTACGAGCCGCTTTTCCGCAGCCCCGTCCCTCGACCGACAGCAGAGGACGGCGACACCGCATTGCGCGAGCACATGCGGGCTATGGGCACGCGCCTCGCGGAATTGGCCGAGGATCCCGGCGTGGCCGAAGCCTTCGCCGGCTTCATCCGCGGATACCGCTATCCGCGCGGCGGCTTCTCGCTGCCGGCGCTCGACGAGAGCACGCGCTACACCGTCGCCGGCAAGGGCCTGCGGGTGGTGCGTCGCGGCCATGCCTTCGCGGTCAAGGCGCCTTCCGGAATGCTGCCGGTCCCGGACGACAGCCACGACATGGTGGTGTGGATGCTGTCGCGCGACAGCTTCAGCGAGGCGGAGTTCGGTGCCGCCTTCGCCGCGACGCCGCCCGAGCGACGCGACGCGGCGATCGGCGAACTCGCACGCGCCGATCTGATTCGCGCCGCCTGAGACAAAATGCTCGCGCAGGACGATCGAACGCGGCGATTGCCCGTGTCGCACCCCCTTTCACAGATTCAGCACTATTTATAGATGTTGACAGTATTGTCATTTCGTAAACATATTTCCGCCGCGCCAAGAAGACCAAGCTGGCTACAAGTCGTTCTCCGCTAGTGTGCGGCGGACAGGGCCGGCTCTTGGCCTTTCGCGGTCGCTAAATGTTTACTTCTGGAGAGAAACGTTATGAGAATTGCATTCCGGGGCGCCCTCGCGGGCGCGCTGTTGCTGGGCGCGGTCGGCCTGACCGCCCCGTCCACCGCCGAGGCGGCCTATCCCGAGAAGTCGATCACCTTCGTCGTGCCGTTCGCGGCCGGCGGCGGCACCGACCGCTGGGCTCGCGGCATGGCGGCGGTTTCAGAAAAACACTTCGGCCAGATGTTCAAGGTCGTCAACGTCCCGGGCGCTCAGGGCATCACGGGCTGGCGACACCTGCTGGCGCAGCCGGCCGACGGCTACACCTTCATGATGGGCAGCAGCACGCTGAACCTGGCTCTCGCTGTTAACCCGAACCCGGCCCTGAAGCACAGCGATATCAAGGTCGCGACCATCATTTCAGCCTTCCCCGTGCTGATGCTGGTGAAGCCCGGCTCGGAGTGGTCGACCTTCGAGGGGCTGAAGAAGTACGCGGCCGCGAACCCGAACAAGCTGGTCGTCGGCGGCACCCTGAGCAACCTGATCGGCGTCGCCGACTTCGTGAAGCAGGCCGGGATTCAGGTCCGGCTGGTTCCCTACAACAGCTCGTCCGACGCCACCACCGACTTCCTCGGCGGACACATCCACGCCTATGGCAGCCCGCCCGCGGCGGCCCAGCCGCTGGTGCCGGAAAAGGCCACCCCCGTCTTCGTGACCAACGACGAGCCGGTGGATCTGGCGGGCTTCGAGAACGTCCCGACGTCGAAGTCGCTCGGCTTCGAGAGCATGACGATGCCGCGCTGGATCGGCATGCATCCCGACACACCAGACGACATCGTGAACGGGTTCGTAAAGCGGCTCGACACGCTGATGAACGACCCGGCCGTCATGGAGCCCCTCCTCAAGACCGGCGAGGAAGTCTACGTCCTGCCGCGCGCCGAGGCGGAGCGCCGCTACGAGCGGATGGTCGTGCAGCTCACCGAGGCATCGAAGCTGCTGCAGAAGTAGTCCGGGCTTTCAAGGCACTTTCCGGGGCAGGGGCGCCTGGCGCTCCTGCCCCTCCTTGTGCGCGGGGAGCGCAGAATGAACCTCGACAAACGCTGGTACGCTTCCAACCAGGCCTTTGCGATCCTGCTGCTGGTGTTCCTGGGGCTTTTCGTGGCCCACCTCCTTTCCGACCCTTCCTACAGCCGAGAGCTTTACGACGGTTTCTCGCTGGGATTCTTTCCCATCGGATCGGTCGTGCTGATGATGTTCTTCGCGGGTGTCATGCTGATAGACACCCACCGAAACGAGAGGGCCGCCGAAGGCGAGATGTTCAGCCTCGGCGTCCTGTCGGCTTGCCTGCTCGTCGGCATCGGCGGCTACATCTATGTCTGGCTTCTGCCGATAGTCGGCTACCTGATCCTGACCCCCGTGTTCCTGCTGGTCCAGTGCGCCATCCTGGGCATGCCGCTGCGCTGGCCGGTGCTGGTAGCGACGCTGTCGATGACCGTCGTGTTCTACGTCATCTTCTGGCTGCTCGGCTATCCGCTGCCCTCCGGCATCCTGCCGTTCTGACGTTTCGTCCAGAGGTTTCCTGACATGACTTTCCAGCCCGACGCTTTCATCGAGGCGCTTTGGCTCGTCTTCTCCTTCGAGACCGCGATGTGGGCCACCATCGGTGTCACGGTGGGCGTCGGAATCGGCGCGATTCCCGGCCTGTCCGCTTCGAGCGGCGTAGCGCTGATGCTGCCGCTGGCGTTCCAGATCCCGGCGGTGCCGGCGCTGGCCCTGCTGATCGGCATTTACAAGGGCGCCGAGTTCGGCGGCTCGATCTCCGCGATCAGCTTCAGCACGCCGGGCACCCCGGCGGCGGCGGCGACCGTCTACGACGGCTACAAGATGATGCAGAAGGGGCAGGGCCGGAAGGCGGTGCTGATGGCGCTGTACGCCTCGGTGACCGGCGACACTCTCGGCTCCCTGCTCACCATCCTCGTCGCCCCGGCGCTGGCGCTGATCGCGCTGCAGTTCGGCCCGGCGGAGAAGTTCTGGCTGGTCGTGCTCGCCCTGACCCTGCTGGCCGCGCTTGGCGGCCCGCATTTCGCCAAGGGCATGCTGGCCGCGGCCATCGGCCTGTTCCTCGGTACCATCGGCACCGACCCGATCGCGTCGATCCCGCGCATGACCTTCGGCTTCTTCTGGCTCGACGAGGGGATTTACCTGGCGTCGCTGCTGATCGGACTGTTCGCCGTATCCCGGATGATCGAGGAGGCGGTGGACCTGTTGAAAAGCCGCAAACTCGTGGCGCAACAGTCGGAGGGCGCCTGGGCCGGCATGTCGAAGTCGGGGGAAGGACTGAGCTTCGCGGAATACCGCAGCTGCTGGAAGGAGATGCTGATCGGCTTCGGCATCGGCTCCTTCGTCGGCATGCTGCCGGGTCTCGGC
>JBBDQX010000029.1:3847-11970 GCA_040905765.1 Acetobacterales bacterium | reverse complement strand
GCACCTCGCCGAGTAGCACCGCCCATGTCTCGATGACCGCCGGCGATATCTTGGCCGGGTTGTTGAAGGACGCGAAGGTGGGCGGACCATCCGCCCGTACCGGGGCCGGCGCCTGCTCCGGCGCCTTCCAGCAGAGGAAAACCGGATCCAGGCGCACCAGCGACTCGCTGTACAGCCGACCGGCCTCCGCCTGATCCGCGCGTGCATCGGTGAGGCGAAGGCCTACGGCGCCCAGCCCGGTGGTCGCGGGATAGCCGATCCAGCTCGCCTGCACCGGGGCCGGCCGCCGCGCCAGCACCAGCATGTTGCGAGCCCAGGTGTGACCCGCCAGGTCCACTAGCACGTCGATCTCGTCCTCCTCGATCAGGCGGGCGATGCGGGCCGGGTTCATCCCGGCGACGTGACGCCAGGCGGCAGCGGCCTCCCGCAACTTCCCGCTCGTCGCATCGGGTCGGGCCACGTCGGCATAGCAGATCGACATCACGGCCTGTGCGTCGTGCGCCTCCAGCACCGGCTGGAGGAAGCGCGCCACCGCATGGTCGCGCAAATCGGGGGACAGGTAGCCGACGCGCAACCGGCGGTCCGGGTTGGGGTTGTTCCGATGGGCAGGCCATGCGTTCCGGAGCGGCGCCTCGTGACGCGCCGCCCAGGCCCGTGCCTCCTCGAACGCCGTCTCGGGCGCCTCGTTCTCCACGTCCGCATAATTGAGGACGGTCAGCAGGTGAGACCGGGCCGGGGCATCGTCCGGGTCGATGCGCAACGCGTCGCGCGCCGCCTGCAGCGCCTCTCCGTGCCGGGCCTGCGCCAGTAACGCGATGCTCAGATTGGTGCGCAAACGCGCGGAGGGGGCGCCGTGCCGGAGTGCCGCGCGAAACGCGGCCTCTGCCGCTGCCGGGCGCCCGGTGCGGAGGAACAGCACGCCGAGCGCGACCTGCCCCGCCCCCCGATCAGGCATCCGCCGGTCGGCTTCACGCAGCGCCGCCTCGGCGCCAGAGGTGTCGCCTGACCCGAGCCGCGCCAGTCCGAGGTTGAGGTGCAGCCCCGCATGCTCCGGAAAGCGCGACAGGCCGTCTTCCGCCGCCGCCGCCGCCTCGCGATAACGACCGCCCTGCTCCAGCGCGGCGGCGAGATTGACGACGGCATCGAGATTGCCTGCATCCATAGCGCGGGCCCGGCGGCATGCGTCCTGGGCTTTCTCGACCTCGTCCAGCGCCAGCAGGATGGCACCGAGGTTAGCATGAGCGGCGACCTCGCCGGGCATGTGCTTCACTGCACGTTCCGCCGCATCGAGGGCATCGAGGTTCCGGTCGGCATGCTTCAGCAGCACTGCCAGGTTCAGCCAGGATTCGCCGTCCTCCGGCTTCGCGCTCAAGGCGCTGCGGAATGCGTCCTCGGCCCCCGGCAGGTCGCCGGCACGATGCAGCGCCAGGCCGAACAGGTTGAGCAGCCGGGGATCGGCCGGATGGTGCGCCAGCCCCTCCCTCGCCGTCTCCGCCGCGACGGCGGGTTCCGCCGTCTCCAGCGCCACCGCCGCCAGGCCGCGGCGCGCGGCCAGGTCGGTCGGCGCGACGTCCGCCAGCGTGCGAAACAGCGGCCGAGCCTCCCGGTATCGCCCGAGACGCAGCAGTGCCTGCCCGAGCCCGGCAGTAATACGCGCGTCGCCCGGCAGCAGCGCCCTCGCGCGCTGCAACCGGTCGACGGCGTCGAGATGCCTGCCCTGTTGCAGTGCCAGCATGCCATAGAGGTAAATCGCCTCGGCCGCATCCGGCCGGGCCTTCAGCACGGCCTTGTAGCCCGCCTCCGCGCTGTCGTACCGGCCGGCCTGATGATGCTCGAAGGCGGCGCGAAGTAGATCGCCGGGTCGGGCCATCAGCGCGGGGAGCGCCGTCGTGCGGCGAGAATATCTGTCAGGGCCGCATCCCGTTGCCTCTCCAGTTCGGACACGCCACGTCCGGCGGCCTCTTCCTCCACGCCATCGACCAGCGTCTCCACGACATCCGGCGTCAGCCGCGGTGCGCCGAGATCGGCCCAGCGACGCTCCTGTGCCGGACCGAGATGCTCCAGATAATGGCGCAACCCGCCCTCGCCGCCACCGAGGTGGTAGCTGAGATGCGGGCCGTGCACGGCGAAGCGGAGTCCCAGCCCCTCGCTCAGGGCCGCGTCTATGTCGGCCACGCTGGCCACACCGGAAACCGCAAGATGCACCGCCTCACGGTAGATCGCCGCGCCGAGACGGCCGGCGACATGCCCCTGGACCTCCCGGTTCAGCCGGATCGGATGCTTCCCCGCGGCGCGGTAGAACCCGATGGCACGGTCGAGAGCCCAGGCCGCGGTTTCCCGCCCGCCGGAGACCTCGACCAGCGGAATGATGTGCGGCGGATTGAGCGGGTGGCCCAGGACGTAGCGTGCCGCATGCGGCAATCCCTGCTGCATGTCCGTCATCAGCAGGGCCGTCGAACTGGAGGAAACCACGATTGCCGGATCGAGCAGCAGGTCGATCTCCGCGTAGAGCGCCCGCTTCACCTCCAGACGATCGGGAGCCGATTCCTGCACGAAGGTGGCGCCCGCCAGTGCCTCCGACAGTGTGTCGAGGGTGCGCAGGCGCCGCGGCGACGCTCCATCCTGAAGACCGAGCTTCTCCAGTGCCGGCCATGCGCTGTCGACGAAACGGCGCAGCCGCGGCGCGAAGCCGGGGTCGGCGTCCCACGCGGTCACGTCGTAGCCCCGCGCGAGAAAACCGGCGCACCAGCCGGCGCCGATCAGTCCGGCGCCGACAATGGCGACGTGCTCCTGCGCCACGCCGCCGTCCTATTGCTCGCGCAGGCCGCGCTGCAGGGCGCGGGTAAACGGCGTCAGCACGTAGTCCATCACCGTGCGGTCGCCGGTGATGATCTCGACCTCGGCTGGCGTGCCGGGGCGGAGCTGGTCCGGCCCGGCCTGCCGGACCGAGTCGGGGTCGATAGCGACGCGTGCATCGAAATAGGCGCGATTGTTCTGCGGATCGACGATCTGGTCCGGGGAGAGGTAGGCGACCTTGCCGTGGAAGGTGGGACTGGTGCGTCGGCTCAAGGCGGTCAGGCGGAACCGCACCGGCAGGCCGACACGCACATTGTCGATGTCCTCGGGCCGGATTCGGGCCAGCACCACCATGTCCTCCCCGTCGGGGACGATCTCCAGCACCGTGCCTCCGGCCGGGATCACTGCGCCGGAAGTCTGGTACAGCAGGCCGGTCACCGTGCCCCCCATCGGCGCCTGGATGTCGTGCCGGTCCAGCACGTCTTGCGCCGCGCGGAGCCGCTCGTTCAGCTCGGAGAGTTCCTGCTGCACGCCGCGGAACTCGTCGACCACCTGATTCAACTGCTCGGTGCTCAGCTGCCGGATCGAGAGTTCGGCTTCCTGGATCTGCTGCTCGGCGCGGGCGATATCGGCGGTGAGGCGGCCGACGCGACCCTCGATCTCGGCCGACCCGCGCTCCAGCGCCAGCAGGCGCGGCTTGCGCGCGTAGCCCTGCTCGACGAGCGGCCGCACACCATCGATCTCCTCCTGGATGATCTGGAACTGCGAGTACGCCGCGTCGCGCTCCGCTTGCACACCGCCGATCTCGCGGTGCACTTCCTGGATCCGTTGGCGCAGTATTCCGATCTGGCCCTCGATGCTCTCGCGCCGCGCCAGGAACACCCGATCCTGCGCATCGATGATCCTGGCGCCGTCGGGGCGTCTAGAGATGCGCTCGGGATAGGGCACCTCCTTCAGTCCATCGCGCTCGGCAATCAGTCGCGCCTCCTGCGCCAGGGCGGTGGAGTAGCGGGATTCCAGCACGTCGACCGTGGCCAGCGCCCGCGTCTTGTCGAGCCGTATCAGCACCTGTCCGGCGCGCACACGGTCGCCGTTCTCGACCAGGATGTCGCGGACGATGCCGCCCTCCAGATGCTGGATCGTCTTGCGCCCGCCGGTCGGGGCGACGACGCCGCTGGCGATGGTGGCGCTGCTGACTTCGGCGAATGCCGACCACAGCACGACGCCGCCGATCCCGAGCAGGATGATCAATATCCCGACCAGGATCGGTCCGCGGATGCCGGTCTCCAGCGCCTCGCGCGACTCCGCGTCCGTGTCGAACGTCACCGGATCGGAATCGACGCTGTCGTCAGCGGCCTGTCTTGCCATTGCCCCCACCCGAATCTCAGGAAGGCTGATGCGAGCCATCGCCCGCGTCACCCGGCTCGCGCCGGCCGGTGCGGCGCTCCATGATTCCGGCCAGCGTCTCGCGCAGCCGTGCCAGCGTCACCTGCTCGTCGGTCTGGGCGGAATGGTGGGGCGCACCGCCGTTGCTGCGTTCAGGCACCCGCGGTGCCGCGGCGGCCTCGGCTGCGGCAGCCGTGACCGAAGCGGCCGCGGTGGCGACGCCGGCGGGCTGGGGCGCACGCGGAGCGGGTGCCTGCTGGGGCGCCTGGGGCTGCGGTTGGGGCTGCGGCGGCGGACCCTGGGCCGGCACGGCCGGGCGCGGCGCTGGCTTGAACGGACTCGGGCCGAAGGAGGCGATGGTGCCGTTGCGCAGCGCCAGCACCTTGTCGGCCTTCGCCAGCAACGACCGGTGGTGCGAGATGATGATCGCCGTCAGCTTCGACCGCTTGATCGTATCGATCGCCAGCAGCAGAGCCTGATAGCCCTCGGCATCGAGCATCGATTGGGGCTCGTCGAGCACGATCACCCGCGGCTTGCCGAACAGTGCGCGGGCCAGCGCGATACGCTGGCGCTGGCCCCCCGACAGATTGGCGCCGCCCTCGGTTATCTCGGTGTCATAGCCGTTCGGCAGCCTGCTGATCATCTCGTGTGCGCCCGCGACCGTCGCCGCCGCAACGACCTTCTCGTACGGCGCGTCGGTCATGCGGCCGATGTTGTCGCGCACGGTGCCAAGCATCAGGTCGACCTTTTGGGGCATATAGCCGATGTAGCGGCCGAGCTGACTGCGGTCGATCTCGGACGCCTCCATCCCGTCGATCCGTATCGAGCCGGAATTCGGCCGATACAGCCCGATCAGCAGCCGCGCCAGCGTCGACTTGCCGGACCCTATGGGCCCGGTGACGCCGACCATCTCGCCGGCCTGTATCTGGAACGAGAATCCCTTGCAGATCGCCCGTTTGCCGTCCGGCGGCAGGTAGATGAGGTTCTCCACCGAAATCGCGCCGTCCGGAGGCGCGCCGAGGCTGGTGTTGCGTTCGCGTGACGCAGAGGCGAACTCCTCGAGCAGCCGGTCGTATGACGCGCGGGCCGAGATCATGTTGCGCCACGCCCCGACCGCGCCCTCAAGCGGCGCCAGCGCCCGGGCCATGAGGATCGAGGCAGCGACCATGTGGCCGATGGTGATCGCGTCGCCGATCACCAGGTAGGCGCCGGTGCCGATGATCATTACCTGCAGGATCAGACGCAGCAGCCGCGACAGCGACTGCAGGAACCCGGCCCGCTTGCTGGCCTGCGTCTGCATCACGAGGATGCGGTGGTTGTCGGCGCGCCAGCGCTTCAGCACGCTCGGCATCATGCCGAGGGCCTCGATCTCCTCGGCGTGGCGGATCACCCGGTCCTCGTTATGACCTTTCTCGTCGGACAGGTCCTTCGCCTCGACCAGCAACGGCTTGGCCGAGAACTCCATCATCAGGGCCATGGCGACCAGGAAGATCGCACCGAAGGTGGACACCAGCCCGAGCAGCGGGTGGAAGATGTAGATGAACAGCAGGAACACCGGTGCCCAGGGCGCGTCCATGATGGTCGTCAGGTGTGGCCCGGTCATGAACCCGCGCAGCTGGTCGAGGTCGCGCATCGACTGGCTGGTGCGCGGCTGTCCGTCGGCCGCCGCCTCCGCGATGGTCTTCGACAGCAGTTGCGGGCCGAGCGCCATGTCAAGCCGGGTGCCGACGCGCACCAGGATACGCGACCGTACAATCTCCAGCGCCGCGAACAGCAGCAGCACGATGCCGACGCCGAAGCCGAGCGCCGCCAGCGTATCGACGCTGCGGCTCGACAGCACGCGGTCGAAGACCTGCAAGGTGTAGACCGGTATCGCCAGCGTCAGGATACTGGTGAAGAAGCTGAACAGCCCGACGGCGATGATCGCCTGCGAACAAACCGTCCAGACCGGATTGCGTCTTCTGATCTTATTGCGGGCCATTGGCTCTTTGGCCGCAAGTAAACCACGGCCTTTTTACTTGTTTATCGACCAAGGGCACACCCTCGGGAATTGACGCGGCGCGAAACCGGCCGCCGCTGTGCCCCACACAACTCAATGGCCCTGCAGCTCGGCCGAGATCTTCGGCAGGTCCACGCTGAGATCCTCGAACTTGTCGGCGCTCAGGGCGACGCCGCGGATGCGGATTCCCGGCACGGTGCCGGGCTTGCCCTCGATGATGCGCCCGAGGACGATATCGGCGCCCGTCTGGTCGGTCGATGGCAGCGTGCAGATCAGCGTTTCCGCGTTGTAACGGCCGATCAGATCGACCTCGCGCAGCAGCTGGCGCAACTCCTTGATGACCAGCCGCTCGCGGCTCTCCTTGTCTGCTTCATCCTCGTGGCTCAGCCGGAGAATGAGCACCGAGAACATGATCTTGTATCGTTTGAACCGGCGCAGGTCCTCGGCCAGCAGCGACAGGAACACATGGCGACGGTACAGCGGCAGGTCGCCTTCGATGAGCTGCTCGCTCTCGGTGCCGAACAGCCGGCCGTTGCGCAGCGCCGAGTTTCCGAGGGCCGTCAGCTCGAATGCGTAGATGTCCTCATGCGCGACCCGTTCGGTCGAGGTGCGGTTACCGCAGGCCATGCACAGCGCCTCCGCAGGCGCGTCCTGGAAGTTGGCGAAGCAGGAGCGGCAGGTGAAGTGCTCGCCGGGAATGTCGTACTCGGTGCCGAGATGGCGCAGCGTACCGCCGCATTTCGGGCAGATGCGCGCACCGCCGCCGGCCTCCTCGAAAGATTGGACCGGTCCGACATAACCGCAGCGGAAGTGGTGCAGCAGCGGCTCCGACATCAGATGCGACGAGCCGCAGGCGGGGCACACCTCCCGAATGTCGAGGTGGTGGCTGCTGCATTTCGGACATTGTGTCAGCCGCTCGAAGAACTCACGGCTGAGATAGTCGTGCTGGCCAAGATAGACGAGATCCTGCAGGAAGGTCTGCTCAGCCTCTTCCGATACCCCTTGCACGAACACATAGCCGTGCCGCCGCGTTGGCGCCCAGATCGGCTCCACCCGGCCGCCGTGGTCGGCGACGTAGCGCAGCACTAGCAGGCGCCGCTCGTCGTCCGGCATCTGGACCGGAACCTGCGGAGGTCTACGCGATGTGGTCGCCACGATGTATCCGTTATTTCCCCGAGCAATTCTTAACATAGAATAGTGGCGGCGACCTACAGTCTCGGTGCCGCTCCCGCCGTGGCGCAAGAACCGCGCCAGCCGTCTCAGCGTCTCTCCGGTACCGGAGGGCATCCGACTCCAACGAGTTCGCATTTTGCAAATCAGATTGCGATCCCGTCGCGAATGCGGAGGCTGGTGGTCGCGGAATTCCGGGACGGCCGAGCACGCCCGGACCGGGCGCCGCCGGATTCCGACAGAATTTACCGGAAATTCCGCACTTCGGCGGCGGCCCTGCTGGCCCGTATTTTGCTTGTTAACAGGGGAGACTAGTGCGCGCCGTCGCGGCGCTTTTTTGTTTTTAGGCCCCCGTGCGGGGCTGCCGGGGTGCTGATGACGACCTTTTCGATGACGAAAACAGCGGACAACCTGACAGACCAGGCAGCACGTTCGGCTGTCGCAGGCGCGCAGGTTACCGTCAACGGTCGGACGTTGGCCGTCGGCGCGGCTTCCCCGCTGCTTCATCTGTTGCAGGATCTCGACCTCGATCCCGCCCGTGTGGCGGTAGAACACAATGGCACCCTGCTGCTCTCCGAGGCGGCTTTCGCGGCGCGGCAGTTGCGCAGCGGCGACACGCTCGAGGTGGTAGGCCGCCTCGCCGGTGGCGGAAAGCCCGACCATGCCGGTGGCGGAAAGCCCGACCATGCCGGTGGCGGAAAGCCCGACCATGCCGGCGGCGGAAAGCCCGACCATGCCGGCGGCGGAAAGCCCGACCATGCCGGCGGCGGAA
>JBBDQX010000029.1:0-3747 GCA_040905765.1 Acetobacterales bacterium | reverse complement strand
AGGACGGCTCGGACGAAAGCGGTTCCGGCGATAGTCGTTCGGACGAGGACCGCTCCGACGGCAGCCATTCCGATGAGGACGGCTCGGACGCGCATTCAGGTGAGGACACTTCTGCCACAGACCGGACCATCGCCGGCACAAACGGCAACGACACGCTCTATGGCGGCGGCCAGGACGACATGCTGTATGGCGGAGACGGCGACGATACCGTCTACGGCAACGAAGGCGACGACTATATCGACGGCGGTGCCGGCAACGACCTGCTTTACGGCGGAACGGGGAACGATTCGGTCTTCGGCGGCGACGGCGACGATACCATCTATGGCGACGCTGGCGGCCCCGCGCAGTCCGGCGGCAACGAAGACGGCTCGCAGGAGAGCGGCTCCAGCGCAAGCGGTTCGGGCAGCGGCTCGCACAGCGACGCTTCCCATGAAGGCTCGCAAGAGGGTTCGGGCATCGGCGGGATGGGCGAGGACGGCTACGACGACGTCCTCCTCGGCGGCACGGGCAACGACACCATCCACGGCAATCAGGGCGATGACCTGATTGCCGGCGACGGCACCGAAGCCGACCCGACGGCAGGCTTGTTCTCGGGCGCCGACTATCTGACCGGCGGCGCCGGCAACGACACGCTGTACGGCGGCGGCGGCGACGACACCATTTACGGCAACGACGGCGACGACCTCGTCTACGGCAACGATGGCGACGACGTGCTGGTCGGCGACGGCGGCGAGACGCAGCTAGTCGGCGGCGAGACCGCGACGATCGACCAGTCCAACTACACCGAGACCGACGACGGCTATACTGTCACCGCGCGGCGTATCGTCGACGGCGAGCTCAGCGAGGCCAGCGTCGCCAACGTGATCGTCGAGGGCGGCGCGCTTGGCGTCCGCGGCCATACCTCCGATCAGGGCATCGACAACCAGATCGGACACGACCCCGACCTCGACCTGTCGGAAGAGCTGATCCTCGACTTCGAGAATCCCGTCAGTGACGTGACGGTGCAGGTCCAGCGGCTGTACCTCAACGAAGGCCCCGGCGGCGAGGAAGGCCACTGGGAGGCCTACAGCGACGGCCAGCTGGTCGGTTCCGGCAATTTCCTCGCCGCCAGCGGCGACCAGGCCACGGTGAGCATCGATCCCGGCGTGTCCTTCGACCGCCTGGTGTTCAGTGCCAACGACTATGCCGACGGCAGCGGCGGTGCCCGCCCGAACGACAGCAGCGACTACCTTATCAAGAGCGTCGAATTCACCACCGCGCCTCAGCTTGTCGAGGAGTCGGGCGACGACACGATCCATGGCGGCGACGGCAACGACGTCATCTACGGCAATGCCGGCGACGACAGCCTCCATGGCGATGCCGAAATTGACATCCTGACGGGCGGCGCAGGCAACGACGCGCTCGACGGCGGCGATGGCAACGACAGCCTGTTCGGCAACGACGGCAACGATGTCCTAAGCGGCGGCGCGGGCAACGACGCACTTGCCGGCGGCGACGGCGACGACACCCTTTCCGGTGATGCCGGGGCCGACGTTCTGGCGGGCGGCGCAGGCAACGACGTGCTCGGCGGTGGCGACGGCGACGACACCCTCTACGGCAACGAGGGTGCCGACAGTCTGACGGGCGGCCTCGGTAACGACGTCCTCGACGGCGGCGATGGCGACGATTCGCTGTACGGCAACGAGGGCAGCGACGTCCTGAGCGGCGGCGCAGGCAATGACCTGCTCGACGGTGGCGACGGCGACGATGTCCTCGACGCTGGCGCGGGCGATGACAGCCTCTCTGGCGGCAACGGCGCCGATCTGCTGACCGGCGGCCTCGGCAACGACATCGCCGGCGGCGGCGATGGCGATGACACGCTGTACGGCAACGAGGGCAGCGACGTCCTGAGCGGCGGCGCAGGCAATGACCTGCTCGATGGCGGTGACGGCGACGATGTCCTCTACGGCAACGAGGGCGCCGACAGTCTGACGGGCGGCCTCGGCAATGACGTCCTCGACGGCGGTGCCGGCGACGACAGCCTGTTCGGCGATGCCGGAAGCGATCTCGTCTCCGGCGGCGAGGGCAACGACGCGGCCTATGGTGGCGACGGCGACGACAGCCTGTTCGGCAACGGCGGCGACGACGTGCTGACCGGCGGCACTGGCAACGACCTCGCCGAGGGCGGCGACGGCAACGACACGCTGTACGGCAACGACGGCCGCGACACGCTGGCCGGCGGGCTCGGCGATGACCAGATCTTCGGTGGCGACGGCGACGACCTGTTGCGCGGCGACCACAACCAGGTCACCCCGCTGCCCGGCGGCGGCAACGATACGATTTACGGCGGCAACGGCAACGACGACATCGGCGCCAAGTACGGCGACGACCTGGTCTATGGCGGCGCCGACAACGACGTCATCTGGGGCGATCAGGGCAACGACACCGTCCATGGCGACGAGGGCGCCGACACGCTGTACGGCGGCGACGGCAACGACATCCTGGACGGCGGTCTCGGCGACGACCGCATGGAGGGTGGCAGCGGCAGCGACAGCCTGACCGGCGGCGAGGGCAATGACCTCCTGCGTGGCGACGGCGGCGCCGATGTGCTCGACGGTGGCGCGGGCGACGATCTGCTCTACGGCGGCACTGGCAACGACGTGCTGGCCGGCGGCGACGGCGGTGACCTGGTCGACGGCGGTGATGGCGACGATTCCCTCTCCGGCGGCGACGGCGACGACATCCTCGCCGGCGGATCCGGCAACGACGTGCTGGCGGGCGGCGACGGCAACGACGTCGCGACCGGCGGCGCCGGCAGCGACAGCGTCACGGGCGGCGCGGGCGACGACGAGCTTTACGGCAACGACGGCGACGACTTCCTGAACGGCGGCCTCGGCAACGACGTGCTCGACGGCGGCGCGGGCAGCGACACCGCCGACTACAGCGCGACGACCGCGGGCGTCACCGCGGACCTCGCCGACGGCACCGCTACCGGCAGCGAGATCGACACCGACACGCTGATCGATATCGAGAACGTCATCGGCGGCGCGGGCGACGACACCCTTTATGGGTCGAACGGCGACAACGTGCTGATCGGCGGTGCGGGCGACGACCGGATCGAGGGCAGCCTCGGCAACGACACGCTCGACGGCGGCGACGGCTCGAGCGACATCCTGACCTATCTGAACGCGGGCCATGCTGCCGGCACCGGGGTGAACGCCAACATGGCCACCGGCCAGGCGAGCGGGCTCGGCAACGACACCCTCTCCGGTTTCGAGAACCTGCACGGCACGACGCACGACGACACGCTGACCGGCGACGCGTCTGACAACGCCATCCTCGGCTTTGCGGGCAACGACGTCATCGACGGCGGCGCGGGCAACGACTTCCTGTCGGCCAGCTTCGGCGAGGACACCGTCTACGGCGGCGACGGCGACGACTTCATCCGCGGCGGCGAGGACAACGACGTCCTCTACGGCGGCAACGGCAACGACCGCGTCGAGGGCGAGACCGGCGACGACACGATGTTCGGCGGCGACGGCGACGACACGCTGCTGGCCGGCGACGGCGACGACACGGTCGAGGGCGGTGCGGGCAACGACGAACTGGACGGCGGCAACGGCAACGACGTGCTGACCGGCGGCGACGGCGACGACCTGGTCTACGGCCGCGCCGGCGACGACTTGCTGTACGGCGGCGCGGGCAATGACGACCTGCGCGGCGGCGACGGCGACGACGAGGTGGACGCCGGCGACGGCGACGACGTCA
>JBBDQX010000028.1:0-12024 GCA_040905765.1 Acetobacterales bacterium | reverse complement strand
GGCGGTCGACCGCCATGGCGTGCGGGCGAGCCTGATCTACGTGCCGCCGTTGCAGGCGGCGGCCGCGGTTATGGAGGCGCTGGACGCCGGAATAGGCCTGATCGTCGCGACGGCAGAGGGCGTGCCGCGGCACGACGCGGCGGTGGTGGTGGCCGCGGCGCGCGAAAGCGGCGCACGGCTGGTCGGGTTCAACACCAACGGTTTCATCTCCCCCGGCCGGGTTCGCATGGGCGGCATGGGCGGTCTTGACCCCGACGAGGTCTATCCGCCGGGGCGCGTGGGAATCTGCTCGCGCTCGGGGGGCATGTGCTCGGAGATCGCGCTCGCACTGGGACGGGAAGGCCTCGGGGTCTCGACTGCGGTGGCGATGGGCGGTGACGTCATCACGGGCCTGCGTATGGTCGATTACGTGCGGCTGTTCGAGGCCGACGAGGGGACCGATGCCATCGTCCTGTTCGGCGAACCCGGCACCTCCAACGAGCGCGAGGTCGCTGAGCACATTATGCGGCACGGCCTGAGGAAGCCGGTGGTGGCGCTCATCGTCGGCGCCTTCCAGGAAAGCTACGAGGCCGGGGTGAGCTTCGGGCATGCGGCAGCCATGATCCGAGACACGGCCGACAGCGCCACCGCGAAGCGCGCGATGCTCCGGAAAGCGGGGGGCCTGGTCGCCTCCACCCTGAGTGAGGTGCCTCTGCTGTTGCAGCGGGGACGCTCCTGCAACTAGATGTTTGGTCCCGGAGTTTGATGGTGCGGGCTGGCGATTGACAGGCCCAGCGAAGAAGAGCGAACAAGCTGATTGCGGACCCCGGCGACCACCGACAGGAGAAGCGTTGAAGGCGCCGGGCCGCGACAAGCAAATAAGCAGGAAGGTCCGACTCCCGCGCTTGTTATTCCTCGCGCCAGGCCATGTTCATGCTGTCGAGGATCGGCTGCACGAGATACTGCAGCGCTGTCCGTTCGCCTGTCTTGATGATGACGTTGGCCGGCATCCCTGGTTGAAGCTGCTCGTCTCCCAGCCGGTCGATTTCCTCGGCCGGCATCTTGACGCGTGCGATGTAGTACGCCTGTCCGCTCGCCTGGTCCTCGATCCGGTCGGCGGAGACGTATGAAACCCGGCCGGTGACCACCGGCGTGACCCGCTGCTTGAAGGCGGTGAACTGGACGTCCGCCTCATGGCCGATCGCCACGTTGTCGATATCGGTCAGTTGGACCCGGGCCTCGACCAGCAGGTCCTGTGCCGACGGCACGATCTCCAGGATTGTCTCGCCGGCCTTGATCACCCCGCCGATCGTATGCGCCTGCAGTCCGACGACCACCCCGTCCACCGGCGTGCGAATGTCGAGCTGGTAGAGTTGTTCCCGGGCGGCGGCCAGCCGTTCCTGGAGGTCGAAGATCTCCGCCTGGGCGTCTCGCAACTGGTTGACCACCTCCTCCCGGAACTCGTTCCGGATCTGGATCGCCTGCATCCCGGTCTCGCCGATCGCCTTCCGCGCGCGCGCGACCGCCGCGATGTGCTCGCCGCGCTCGCCTTCGAGGCTGGCCGCCTCGCGTTCGAGGGCGAGCAGGCGCGTCTTCGGGGCGAAGCCCTTGTCGTGGAGTTCACGCAGGCCGGCCGTCTCCTCGGTGATCAGACCGATCTGGCGCTGCTTCGCCTGGCGCTGGGACTCCAGGCCGGTAATCTCCTCGCGTAGCTGATCCACCTGCTGGAGAAGCAATGCCTCCTGGCCGGAGAGGGACTCCCGTCGCGCTTCGAACAGCGACAATTGCGCCGCCAGCGTGTCGGCAAGACGGGTGTCGGCCGCGCGTTCCAGCATGTCGGCCGGAAACTCGACCCAGGGCGTTCGGTCGCGCTCCGCCCGGAGTCGCGCTTCGAGGGCTCGTACGGTGTCGAGCTTGATCTGCAGGATGGTCACGGACACCCGGGCACGCTCGCCGTCCAGCCGGATCAGAATGTCGCCGGCGCGGACCTTGTCGCCGTCGTTGACAAGCAATTCGCCCACCGTCCCGCCCTGAAGGTGCTGCACCTGCTTGCGGTTGCCCGAAACCTTGACCACGCCCGGCGCGATGACGGCACTCGCCAGCGGCGCCCTCGCCCCCCAGGCGGCGAGGCCGCCGAGCAACAGCGTCAGCCCGACCGCGCCCGCGATCAAAGTCGGCCCGATACTGTAAGAGCGCGACGAGCGCCGCTTCGGATTTTCCAAGGTTTTACCCCTTTCCTATGACGCTGCCGTGGCGCCCGCCCGTGCGGCGGTCGGCGCCAGTTTGGCTGCGGGAGCGCTGGCCGCGGCGGGCTGCAGTATCTGGGGAAGCACCTCCTGCGCCGGCCCGAAGGCCTGGATCATGCCCTCGCGAAGAAACATGATCTTGTCGACGGCAGTGAGGACGCTCGGCCGGTGCGCGATCACGACTACCGTGGCCCCCTTCTCCTTCAACGCCAGCAGTGCGCGCCGCAGTGCCTCCTCTCCCTCGCTGTCGAGGTTGGAGTTGGGTTCGTCCAGCACCACCAGCGCGGGTCCGCCGTAAAGCGCGCGGGCCAGGCCGATACGCTGCCGCTGCCCGCCCGACAGCCGGCCGCCGCCGGCGCCGATCACCGTATCGTAGCCGTCCGGAAGGCGCAGGATCATGTCGTGCACGCCGGCACTGCGCGCTGCCTCGACCACCTTCGCCGATTCGGGATCGCCGAAACGGCAGATATTGTCCACGACCGTTCCGTCGAACAGCTCCACATCCTGCGGCAGGTAACCGACATGCGGTCCGAGTTCCACCGCGTTCCAGTCATAGACGTCGGCGCCATCGAGCCGGACATGGCCGGCGCCGGGACACCAGACGCCGACGAGCAAACGGGCCAGCGTGGACTTGCCGGCGGCGCTCGGCCCCACGAGGCCGACTATCTCGCCGGGATACAGCTTGAAGCTCAGGCCCCGCAGCACCGGCGCCTCGCACCCCGGGGGGGCCGCCACCACCCGTTCCACAGACACCATTCCCTGCGGCGGCGGTAGCGACATCGATTCCGGCCGCAGCGGGTACTCCGCCAGCACCTCCTCGATACGTGCCCGCGCCGCACGAGCGGCCACGACGTTCCGCCATGATGCGATCGCCGCCTCCACAGGTGCCAGTGCGCGGCCCATCACGATCGATGCGGCGATCATGATGCCGGGGGTGACGATCTGCTCGATGGCGAGCAGGGCCCCGCAGCCCAGGATCGCCACCTGCGCCAGCGGCCGGAACATCTTGACGAGAGCGGTTATGGTCCCGGACCTGTCACTCGCCTCGGCCTGCAGCGCAAGACCGGTCTCGTGCCTTTCCAGCCACCGCCGCATCAGGCCCGGCATCATCCCCATTGCGGCGATGGCTTCGGCGTTGCGCAGGCTGGATTCCGCGAACTCGTGCGCCTGCATCGTCTGGGCAGCCGAGTCCCTGAGCTTCTTTCGCGTGACCATCTCGCCCACGAATGCCAGCGTAAAGAGTATGCAGGCGGCGCCCAGCGCGACGAAGCCGAGGAGCGGATGCAGCAGGAAGATCAGCGCAATGAACAGCGGCGTCCACGGCGCATCGCACAGTGCCAGCAGTCCCGGGCCGGTAAGGAACTGTCGCAGTGTCTCAAGGTCGCGAAGGGCCTGCGTGCCGGCTTCCGGCCGGCGGAGGCGCGCCGCCAGCAGCGTCTCCATCAGGCGGGTGTTCAGCTGTTCGTCGAGCTGAACCCCGATGCGCACGAGGATGCGGGAGCGGATGAATTCAAACAGCCCGACCGCCACCAGCAAGCCGACCGCCAGCACCGTGAGCATCAGCAGCGTGTTTTCGTTGCGCGAGGTCAGGACGCGATCGTAGACCTGCAGCATGTAGAGCGGCACGGTGAGGACCAGCAGGTTCAGCACGAAGCTGAAAAATCCCACGGCGGCGAAAGCGCCGCGCGCGCGGCCCAATGCGTTCGAAAGTTCTGAAGGAGGCTGTCGTGCGGCTCCGGGCATCGCGTCCTTGGGGTAATCGGGGCCACGTTGAGGCTGGTGGCGACGGGGCAGGCTCGCTGCAACCTAGCCGATCCGGGAAAACGCCTGCTGTGACCGATTCGAGCCATAGGGGCGCCATCTGCGCGCCTCCCCTTTCCGGTACCGTGCAACCGGGGGCGCGTTGGGCCGTTCGTTGCTGACCGGCGGCCTGGCGCCGCCTCATCCATTCCGGAGTGTGTGAATGAAGCCGTTCTCCTGTGTTTGCGGGAACATGCTGTTCTTCGACAACACGGTATGCCTCTCCTGCGGGCGGGAGGTGGGCTGGTGCCCCGCCTGCGCGGCGGTCCGCGCCCTGGAACCGGCGGGGGACGGTCTTTACAGGTGCACGGCCCCGTCTTGCGGACATCTGCTCGTCAAATGCGCGAACTATGCCCGTGAAGGAGTCTGCAACCGGTGCGTGGACGCCGGGGAGGGCCACCCGGGGCTGGAGCCGTTGTGCGATTGCTGCCGCTTCAATGCCACCATCCCCGATCTCTCGGTGACGGGCAACCGCGAGCGGTGGGCACGGATCGAGGCCGCGAAGCGTCGCCTCATCTATGTACTCGACCTGCTCGGCCTGCCGTATGGCGGCGCGGCGGACGGGTTCGAGCCACCGCTGTCGTTCGACTTCAAGGGCGACGTGGTGCCAGCCGGAGCATGGCGGCCGGTGGTCGATGAGGAGCGGGTCTACACCGGCCACCAGGACGGCAGGATCACCATCAATATCCGCGAGGCAGACGACCTCGAGCGCGAAAAGCTGCGCGTCGATCTGGGCGAGGCGCACCGTACGCTGGTTGGCCATTTCCGCCATGAAATCGGTCACTATTACTGGGACCTTCTCATACGCGGCCGACGCGAGGACGATTTCCGCCGTCTGTTCGGCGACCATGACAACCCGCCCTACACCGAAGCGCTCGAACGGCACTACCGCGATGGCCCGCCCGCGGACTGGGCGCTGCGGTTCATCAGCAGCTACGCGTCGATGCATCCCTGGGAGGACTGGGCCGAGACATTCGCCTTCTATCTCGACATCGTCAGCGTGCTGGAGACGGCCTCGCACATGGGGGTAGGGCGGGCGGTATCGTTCGACGATCTGCAGCCGATGCTGGGAACGTTCGCTGCCGTCGGCGTCGCTGCGAATGAAATGAACCGGACCATGGGGCTCACGGATCTCGTCCCGGAACTCATCACGCCGCCGGTGGCGGAGAAGCTCGGCTTCGTGCATGAGACGGTACGTTCGGCCCACGCCTGAGCGGCATTCGTTCGCGCCGCTACGCCCCGGTTGCGCAAAGCGGCGCCGTCGCTAGGCTGTGGGCCTCCGTTGCCGGCGCCGCAGGAACCTTTGGATGTCGATACACGCCGCTCTCTACCACCGAACCTCGTACGTCTACGACCGTCCCGCGCAGCTATCGCCACAGGTCATCCGGCTGCGGCCGGCGCCGCATTCGCGGACCAGCATCCTCAGCTATTCGCTCACGGTTACGCCGTCTGAGCATTTCATCAACTGGCAACAGGACCCGCTCGGCAATTTCCTCGCCCGGGTCGTCTTCCCGGAGCCGGTCTCGCGCTTCGAGGTGGAGGTCGACCTGGTCGCTGAAATGGCGGTGCTCAATCCGTTCGACTTTTTCCTTGAAGAGCACGCGACCAGCTTTCCCTTCGACTACGGCCGTGAACTGCGGCGGACGCTGGATCCCTACCTCGAGGTGGAGCCGGCAGGCCCGTTGCTTGCCGAGTACCTGCCGGGAATCGACCGGCGGCCGCGCGTTACCGCTGATTTCCTGGTCGAGCTGAACCAGCAGCTCCAGCAGCACATCTCCTACCTCATCCGGATGGAGCCGGGGGTCCAGACGCCCGAAGAGACGCTGCGGAGCCGCGCCGGCTCATGCCGCGACACCGCATGGTTGCTCGTGCAGATACTGCGTCATCTCGGCCTCGCTGCACGGTTTGCGTCGGGCTACCTCATCCAGCTGGTTCCGGACCAGAAGCCGCTGGAGGGACCGACGGGGCCTGAATCCGACTTCACCGACCTGCACGCCTGGGCCGAGGTGTTCCTGCCCGGCGCCGGCTGGATCGGCCTCGACGCGACTTCCGGCCTGATGGCCGGGGAGGGGCACATCCCGCTGGCCTGCGCGCCCGACCCGACGGATGCGGCACCGATCTCCGGCAAGGTCGAGCCGATTCGCGTCGACTTCAGCCACGAGATGAAGGTGACGCGGGTCTATGAGGCGCCGCGCGTGACCAAGCCGTATACGGAGGAGGCTTGGCGGCGTATCGACGCGCTCGGCCACAGGATCGACAGCGAACTCGCCGATGGCGATGTTCGGCTGACGATGGGAGGCGAACCGACCTTCGTCTCGATCGACGATTTCGAGGGCGAGGAATGGAATTCCGCCGCCCTCGGACCCGAGAAGCGCCGCCTTGCGGTCGACCTGGTGTTGCGGCTTTGCGACCGCTTCGCGCCGCAGGGCGTCGTGACCTTCGGGCAGGGCAAGCAATATCCCGGCGAGCCGCTGGTGCGCTGGGCCTTCGGGCTGATATGGCGCGGCGACGGCCGGCCGGTCTGGCGCCATCCCGAACTGATCGCCCGGGACGATGTCGACCATCGGCCGACACTGGAGGGTGCGCGCAGCTTCGCGGAGCGAATTTGCGCCCGGCTGGAACTCGACAGCAAATACCTGCTGCCGGCCTATGAGGATCCGCTGGAGCATATCCAGTTCGAGCAGGGCCTGCCGGTGAACCTCGACCCCGGAGACGATTCGCTCGACCAGGCTGCAGGCCGCGCGCGGCTTGCGGCGGCGTTGCGCAGGGGGCTGTCTTCCCCGAAGGCGTTTGTACTGCCGGTGCAGCGATGGCAGTCCCGCGCCGGGCCGAGCTGGGTGACCGGTCCCTGGCCGTTTCGCGGCAAGAACCTCTACCTGTTGCCGGGCGACGCACCCGTCGGCCTGCGCTTGCCGCTCGACGCGCTGCCCCACATTCCGCCGTCACGCTATCCATACTACCAGCCGGCCGACCCGTTCAGCCTGCCCGAGGCGCTGCCCGATCCGGCGGGCCGGAGACAGCCCTGGCTGAGCGGCGGGCCGACATCAGCGCAACCGGCCGGTACCCGTCCGCAGGAAGAGCCCGTCAAACGCTTCGACCGAGCGCCGCGCCCCGGTGATGTCGGTTACGTAAGCGACGAGATACGCACCGCGCTGGCCGTCGAGCCGCGTGACGGCCGTCTCTGCGTCTATCTGCCGCCGGTCGCCTCCGGAGAGGACTGGCTCGAACTGGTGGCCGTGGTCGAGGATGTCGCGGCGGAGCTGGATACTCCGGTCCACATCGAGGGCTACACCCCGCCGCCGGATCCGCGCCTCAACGTGATCAAGGTGACGCCGGACCCGGGCGTCATCGAAGTCAACGTCCATCCGTCGGGCGACTGGCCGATGCTGAGCGAGGTGACCAGTGCGCTTTACGAAGAGGCACGACAGACGCGGCTCGCCACCGAGAAGTTCATGCTGGATGGTCGCCATGTCGGCACCGGCGGCGGCAACCACATCGTCGTCGGCGGGCCGACCCCGGCTGACAGCCCCTTCCTGCGCCGGCCCGACCTGCTCGGTTCGCTGATCCGCTACTGGCAGAACCACCCCAGCCTGTCCTACCTGTTTTCCGGCCTGTTCATCGGCCCGACCAGCCAGGCTCCGCGCGTCGACGAGGCGCGTGACGACACCCTTTACGAGCTGGAGATCGCGCTGGCGCAGCTGCCCGAGCCCGGGCGCGAGGTGCCGCTCTGGCTGGTCGACCGCGTCCTGCGTAACCTGCTGATCGACGTGACCGGCAACACCCACCGGGCGGAGATCTGTATCGACAAGCTTTACGCGCCGGAGGGGCCGGCGGGCCGCCTCGGTCTGGTGGAGTTCCGGGGCTTCGAGATGCCGCCCCACTGGCGCATGAGTCTCGCCCAGCAGCTTCTTCTGCGGGGGTTGATCGCCTGGTTCTGGCGCGAGCCGTACACCCGGCCACTGGTGCGCCACGGCGACCGACTGCGTGACCGGTACATGCTGCCCTACTTCGTCTGGCAGGATTTCCTGGAAGTCCTTCGGGAACTGAATGGGGCCGGTCTTCCGTTCGAGGAAGAGTGGTTCCACCCGCATTTCGAGTTCCGCTTCCCCCGCATGGGCGAAGTCAGCTACCGCGGGATTTCCCTGGAACTACGCACCGCTCTGGAACCGTGGCACGTCATGGGCGAAGAGCCCGGCGCGGGCGGTACCGTGCGCTATGCCGATTCTTCCGTGGAGCGCCTTCAGGCGAAGGTGGCCGGTCTAACCGATCTCGACCGCTTCGTGGTCGTCTGCAACGGCCGTCGGTTGCCGCTGCAGGACACCGGGGTCGACGGAGAGGGCGTCGCCGGCGTCCGCTTTCGCGCCTGGCAGCCGCCATTCTGTCTGCATCCGACGATCAGCGTGCACTCGCCGCTGGTATTCGACCTGATCGACGTACAGGCGGGTCACAGTCTCGGAGGGTGCCGCTACCACGTCGCCCATCCGGGCGGGCGCAGCTACGATACCTTTCCGGTCAACGCCGCGGAAGCGGCGAGCCGCCGGCTGGCACGTTTCGAGCCACGCGGCCACACGCCTGGCGGAATCCAGGTGCCCGGAGAGGAGCGCAACCCGCGCTATCCGTGCACGCTGGACCTGCGCTATCCGGGCCGGTTCGGGGCGTAGGTCAGCTCCCGCCAAGGAAAGAAGACCAAAGGTCTGGCAGGATTCCGGTTCGGCCGAAACGGGAAACGGCACGCTACCTGACGGCAGCGGGCCGTCCGCGTCCGGGGTCGGGCGACGGCTCAGATATGCCAGATGTCGCCGACGGTGATCACCATGTTTGCGGTGTCGCTGCTGCCGTCGACATCCTCGACGGTGTAGCCGATGGTGTCGACGCCGTTGAAGCCGGCGGGTGCCCTGTAGACGATGGTGCCGTTCGAACTCCACGAGATGTCGACGCCCTGGGCGCTGACGTCGTCGACCTGGGTGACGTGGAGGCCGCCGTCGGCACCCTTGTCGTTCCAGGTGAGGTATCGGGAGTTCTCCCAGAGGGTCTTGCCGGGATCGAGCTTGTACTTGGTGTCGTCCACGGCATGGACCGGATGGCCAGAGCCGGTGTTCGGTGACGGTGCCGGCGTTGGCTCTGGGGTCGGCTCCAGCTCCGGCGGAAGCGTCGGATTGGACGGGTCGCCGACGGTGATCACCATGTTTGCGATGTCACTGCTGCCATCGACGTCCTCGACGGTGTAACCGATGGTGTCGACGCCGTTGAAGCCGGCCGGCGCCTTGTAGACGATGGTGCCGTCCGAGCTCCACGAGATCGCGACGCCCTGGGCGCTGACCTCGTCGACCTCGGTGACGTGGAGGCCGCCATCGGCGCCCTTGTCGTTCCAGGTCAAGAAGCGGGAGTTCTCCCAGAGAGTCTTGCCGGGATCGAGCTTGTACTTGGTGTCGTCCACGGCATGGACCGGATGGCCGGTGCCCGCGTTGGCGCCGGGCGAGGGAGCGGGTTCGGGGAGAGGTTCCGGCTCTGGCTCGAGTTCCGGCTCTGGCTCGAGTTCCGGCGGTGGCGGTGGCGGTGGCGTGGGGTTCGACGGGTTGCCGACGGTGATCACCATGTTTGCGGTGTCGCTGCTGCCGTCGCCGTCCTTGACGGTGTAGCCGATGGTGTCGACGCCATTGAAGCCGGCGGGGGCCTTGTAGACGATTGTGCCGTCCGGGCTCCACGAGATCGCGACGCCCTGTGCGCTGACCTCGTCGACCTGGGTGACGTGAAGGCCGCCGTCGGCACCCTTGTCGTTCCAGGTCAGGTAGCGCGAGTTCTCCCAGAGGGTCTTGCCGGGGTCGAGCTTGTACTTGGTGTCGTCTACCGCTTCGACTGGATGGCCGGTGCCGCCGCTAGGATCGGGATCGGGTTCGGGGAGTGGCGTGGGCGCAGGCGTGCCGCCTCCTGTGGCGATGGTGCCGTCCTCCACGCCGAGCCCGGTGAGCGCGTTGAACCACAGGGCGGCCAGCTTCTGGTGGCCGGCGTGGGTGAGGTGCACGCCGTTATCGACGTCGAGGCCGGAGATATCGTCCACCGTGAGGCTCGAGGTGTCGACGAACTGCACCTTCTTGCCGGCCGCCACCTTGCCGGCGATCAGCCCCGGCAGTCCCGCGTTGAATCCGGCTATCACCTCGGGGTCCATGCCGGGCAGGTTGTCCGGTCGGGCCGGCGGGATGCCGGCGACGAGGATGTGCGCGTCCGGCGCACGCGAGGTCAGGGCATCGAGCAGGTTACCCATGTCCCACAGCATCGTGTAGACGCCGTCGGAGTGGGAATCATTGCTGCCGGCCATCAGCAGAACGACATCGGGATCGGTGGCCGAGATCATGCTCGGCACCATCGGAGTGAGCTGCTGGATCTGGTAGCCGGAGTAGCCTTCGTGGTCGTTGTCGAAGGTGCCAGGGCCGGCCTCCAGGCGGCCGACGAAGTCGACCGCAATGTCCGCGTCCTCCAGCCTGTCCGCCAGATAGTAGCGGTAGCCCCCGCTCTCGCGATCATTGTAGCTGCCGACGATGCCGTAAGTATGGGAATCGCCGAGTGGTAGTACGCGCGCTGTGGGCATGGCCGTTTCCTTCCTGAAGGGGTACGCGGTTTGCGGGAAGCATGCTGCCCCTGAGGACGGCCGCTGGCGGAACTCGGAAAGCGCTGAAGCAGTGATACCTTCACGCCGCCCCCCACGGCGCGCACGATGTCGGGAACGGCCGCTGCCACTCCCGACGCCGCGGCAGCGACACTAACGGCCTCCTATTCGGCTATTCATTAACTTTTATGAATCATTTCTGGCGCCGTCGGCGCTTTAACCGTCATTTCACCGGCGCGTCCCTGCACGTCACCCGGGCAAGAAAGAAGCCCGCCATCCGGAGATGACGGGCTTCTGCCGCGCTTGCCGCGCCCTTCCTGGGGCATCGGCGCTGGACCGTGATCAGCCGAAGATGTCGACGACGTTGACGAAGACGGTGCCGACGTCGGTGCTGCCGTCCCGGTCGACCAGGGTGTACTGGAAGCTGTCCGTTCCGGAGAAGTTGGTCGGCGCCGTGTAGGCGATGGTGCCGTCCTGGGCGGAGCCCTCGGGCCCCCAGGAGGAGATGTCCACGCCCTTGGCCGTGGTCTTGTCGACCGCCTTCACGTCCAGGCCGCCGTCGGCGCCCTTGTCGTTGAACATGAAGTAGCGGGAGTTGACCCACAGCGTCTTGCCGGCCTGCACCGAGTAGCTGTCGTCGACCGCGGTGACGCCGTTGCCGCTGCCCGCGGAGGGCGACGGCGAGGGCGCCGGAGCGGGCGCCGGTGACGAGGAGCCGGGGTTGCCGACGGTGATCACCATCTTGGCGGTGTCGCTGCTGCCGTCCTTGTCGACCACGGTGTAGCCGATGGTATCGGTGCCGACGAAGCCCGCCTTGGCCTTGTAGACGATGGTGCCGATGTCGTTCCATGAGACCGAGACGCCCTGTGCGCTGGTCTTGTCGACCTGGGTGACCTTGAGGCCGCCGTCGGCGCCCTTGTCGTTCCAGGTCAAGAAGCGCGAGTTCTCCCAGAGGGTCTTGCCGGGATCGAGCTTGTACTTGGTGTCGTCCACGGCATGGACGGGGTTGCCGCTGCCGGCATCGCTGCTGTCGGACGGCGCGGGCTCGGGTGCCGGCGCCGGCTGGGAGCCGGGATTGCCGACGGTGATAACCATCTTGCCGGTGTCGCTGCTGCCGTTGTTGCCGACGACGGTGTAGCCGACGGTGTCGGTGCCGACGAACCCTGCCTTGGCCTTGTAGACGATGGTGCCGTCCGCGGCCCATGAGACCGAGACGCCCTGCGCGCTGGTCTTGTCGACCTGGGTGACCTTGAGGCCGCCGTCGCCGCCCTTGTCGTTCCAGGTCAGGTAGCGCGAGTTCTCCCAGAGGGTCTTGCCGGGGTCGAGCTTGTACTTGGTGTCATCCACCGCATAGACGGCATTGCCTGTGCCGGAGGAGGTGTCCGGCGCCGGGGC
>JBBDQX010000027.1:0-12082 GCA_040905765.1 Acetobacterales bacterium | reverse complement strand
GCGTCGTACAGCAGCTGCTGTGCATGGAGCAGGCTCGGAAGGGCGAAGAAGCTGCGCTCGAGATCGCCGGTAAAGGCGTTGATGACGGCATCGGCGCACTGCCGCTGCCGGTCGTCGCCGGTCAGGTGGTAGAGCCGGGCGTGCACTTCGGCCATGGCACCGTTGCCGGAAGGGATGGCGGTGTCGGTCGAGGTCTTCGGACGAAGGATGACGTCGTCGACGTCGGCGGCGGTCTGGAAGTAGCCGCCATGCTCGTCGTCCCAGAAGTCGCGGCGGGCGGTCTCCACCCGGTTCCGCGCCGCTTGCAGGTATTCCGGGTCGCCGACGGTCTCGTAGAGGGCCAGGGCGGCACGCGCGATCTGCGCGTGGTCCTCGATCAGGGCCGGTGTTCGCAGCCGCCCGCCGCGCCAGCTGTGATAGTGCCGGCCGGCCACGGTCATCGTTTCGTTGACGAAGTGGAACGCCTCCTGGGCGGGCTCCAGCCAGTCCGGCCTGCGGAAGGCGAAGGCGGCGCGGGCCAGGGCGGCCACGAGCAGGCCGTTCCAGTCGGCGAGGACCTTGTCGTCCCATCCGGGACGTACCCGCTTCTCCCGTGCGTCGAGCAGGATGGCGCGGCAGCGGGCGAGGACCTTCTCCTCCTTCGCGGTCGGCAGCCCGGGCTCATGGCTGCGGTTGAGGATGTTGCGGCCCTCCCAGTTGCCCTCCGCCGTTACGTCGTAGGCGGCGCGGAACATCGGGGCGTCCTTGCCGAGCAGGTGGTCGATCTCCGCCGCTGCCCAGACGTAGAACTTGCCTTCCTCGCCCTCGCTGTCGGCGTCTAGGCTGCTGGCGAAGCCGCGGGGGCCGCCGGCGTCGGCCGGCGCCGCGCGCATCTCGCGCAGCAGCCAGTCCACAGTCTCCTCGGCGCGTACGCGGAACAGCGGCTCGCTGGTGTCGAACCATACAGCCGACAGCAATTCGAGCAGCTGCGCGTTGTCGTACAGCATCTTCTCGAAATGCGGCGCGAGCCATTGCTCGTCGACGGCGTAACGGGCGAGGCCGCCGCCGACGTGGTCGTAGATGCCGCCCTGCAGCATCCGGTTCAGGGAATGCAGCACGGCCGCCCGTGCGTCGCCGTCTCCGGTGCGGCGGTAACGGTTCCACAGCAGGCCCATCAGGCCGGGCTGAGGGAACTTCGGCGCACCCTGGAGTCCGCCGTGGCGATGGTCGATGTTGCCGAGGAGCTGGCGCGTGCCGGCGTCCACGATGTCGTCCGGTATGCCGCTGCCGCGCTCCGGCGACGAGAGCTTGCGCATCGCCTCGCGCAGCGCGTCGACATTCTGCGTCACCTTTTCGGGTTCCTCGCTGTAGATCCGCGCGACCGATTTCAGGACATCCGGAAATCCGGGTCGGCCGTAACGCGACTCCGGGGGGAAATAGGTGCCGCCCCAGAAGGGATGGCCGGTCGGTGTGAGGAACATCGTAAGCGGCCAGCCGCCATGCTGGCCGAGCAGCGACAGCGCGTGCTGGTAGATCCCGTCGATGTCGGGGCGCTCCTCGCGATCCACCTTGATATTGATGAACAGGTCGTTCATCAGCCGCGCGATGTCGGGGTTGTCGAAGCTCTCGTGCGCCATGACATGGCACCAGTGGCACGCGGCGTAGCCAACCGACAGCAGGATGGGCTTGTTCTCCCGCTCGGCCATGGCTAGGGCCTCGCTGTCCCAGGGCTGCCAGTGCACCGGGTTGTCGCTGTGCTGCTGCAGATACGGGCTGGTTTCCTGCGCGAGTCTGTTGGTGGCCATGGCCCCTTCGGTGTTGGTCCTGTCGATTTCGTCGGCCCCGCTTTCGTTGCGCACCCGGGGCCTCGGGCTTAGGTTGTGGTTCGGTGCTGCGTCGGCAAGGCTATCGGCCCCCGAGCGCGGCGCGGCGGGAGCAAGGCGATGAAGATCAGCATCGACATAGAATGTACGCCGGAGGAAGCCAGAACGTTCCTCGGCTTGCCTGACGTGCGCGGTATGCAGGAGGCGCTGGCCACGGCGGCGCAGGAGCGGATGCGCGACGGGCTCAAGGACATGGACAGCGAGAGCCTGTTGCGCCTCTGGTTCCCGGCCGGGCTGGAAGGGCTGGGGGAGCTGCAGAAGCAGTTCTGGACGGCGATGGCGAAGGCCTCGGGCGGCGGGAGCGGCGGTGAACGCTGAGGCGGGTCTGGATGCCGGCATCCGCGCGGCCGCGAGCACCCGGCAGACGATCTTCGCACTGGCCAGCGGGCATGGCCGCAGCGGCGTGGCCGTCGTGCGCGTCTCGGGGCCTGAGGCGCAGCGGGCGGCACGCACCCTCTGCGGCCGCCTGCCGGAGCCGCGCAGGCTGGCCGTGCGGCGTCTCAGGGTGCCGGCGACCGGGGAGGCGCTGGACGAGGCCATGGTCGTATGCTTCCCGGGGCCGGGCAGCTTCACGGGCGAGGACGTCGTCGAGTTTCACCTTCACGGCGGGCGCGCCGTGGTGGAAGGCGTGCTCGAGGCGCTGGGCGACCTGCCGGATCTCAGGCCGGCGCTGGCGGGGGAGTTCACCCGTAGGGCGTTTGACAATGGCAGGCTGGATCTCACCGAAGTCGAGGCACTGGCAGACCTCGTCGGTGCGGAGACATCGGCGCAAAGGCGCCAGGCGCTGCGCCAGATGTCGGGGGCGCTCGGACGGCTGTACGAAGGCTGGACGGACGCGCTCGGACGCGTGCTGGCGCATCTGGAGGCGGCGATCGACTTTCCGGACGAGGAACTGCCGGATGCGCTCGTTACCGAGGCTGCACGCGAGATAAAGCGGCTTGAAAAGCAGATTCAACAACATATGGATAGCAGCGTGGGCGGTCCTCGGGTCAGGGACGGCGTATCCGTGGCCATTGTCGGGGCGCCGAATGTCGGCAAGTCCAGTCTCCTGAACCGGATCGCGATGCGCGACGTGGCGATCGTGGCGGAGACCGCGGGAACCACCCGGGATGTGCTGGAATGCCATCTCGACCTCGGTGGCTATGCCGTAGTGATCGCCGATCTGGCCGGGCTTAGGGAGACCGACGACCCGGTCGAGCGCGAGGGCGTGCGACGGGCCTTGCGACGGGCGACGGAGGCGGAGCTCAAACTGGTGGTCTTCGATGCGACGGCGTGGCCCCGGCTGGATGCGTCGATCCTGCGCCACACCGGCGAGGATTCCCTCGTGGTGCTCAACAAGGCCGACAGGGCGGACCTCGACATGGCGCCGGAGATAGCGGGGCGCGCCGGCTGGCTGGTGTCCGCAACAACCGGCGAAGGGGTGGACGGGCTGCTGGACGCGCTGGCTGCAAGGATCCGGGCGCTCTGTGATGTTCCGGAGGCGGCTCCACTCACCCGGGCACGGCATCGCGACGCCCTGCATGAGACGTGCGGGGCTCTGGCCCGCGCGGGCGCGGCGGGACAGGTCGACCTGATGGCTGAGGACGTCAGGCTCGCCGTTCGGGCGCTGGGACGAATAACCGGCCGCGTCGATGTGGACGATGTGCTCGACCGTGTCTTCCGGGAGTTCTGCATTGGCAAGTGATGTTTCACGTGAAACAGCGGGGCGGGCATGACCGACCGCTACGACGTGATCGTTATTGGCGGAGGGCACGCCGGGACCGAGGCAGCGGCGGCCGCCGCTCGCGTCGGAGCGAGGACGGCCTTGCTCACGCACAGTCGGAGAACCATCGGGGAGATGTCCTGCAACCCCGCGATAGGGGGGCTGGGCAAGGGCCATCTGGTCCGGGAGATCGATGCGCTGGATGGGGTTATGGGCCGCGCGATCGACCGTGCCGGGATACAGTTCCGCGTGCTCAATCGCTCGAAGGGCGCGGCGGTACGCGGTCCCAGGGCGCAAGCGGACCGGCGGCTCTACCGGCAGGCTGTCCAGGCGTTGCTGGCGGAGCAAGGTAATCTGGAGGTCATAGAGGGCGCGGCGCACGACCTCATTCCCGGCCCGGACGGCAGGGTTGCCGGCGTCATGATGAGCGACGGGCGGGTGCTGGGAGCCGGGGCCGTCGTGGTCACGACGGGAACGTTCCTGCGCGGTCTCATCCATATCGGCGACCGAAAGGTTCCGGCGGGACGCGCCGGCGAGGCACCGGAGACCGGGCTGGCCCGGACGCTGGACCGCCAGGGATTTCGACTGGGGCGGCTGAAGACGGGCACGCCCCCGCGCCTCGATGGCCGCACGATCGAGTGGTCCCGGCTGGAGGAGCAGGCCGGGGACGATCCCCCCGAGCCGTTCTCTTATCTGACCGCGCGTATCGACGTGCCCCAGGTGCCCTGTCACATCACTGGCACGACACCGGCGGTCCACGAACTGATCCGGCAGAACCTGCACCGGTCGGCGATGTATTCCGGACAGATCGGAAGTACGGGTCCCCGCTACTGCCCCTCGATCGAGGACAAGGTGGTTCGATTCGCCGATCGGGAGCGGCACCAGATATTCCTGGAGCCGGAGGGTCTGGACGACCCGACGGTCTATCCCAACGGGATCTCCACCTCTCTGCCGGAGCCTGTCCAGGCCATGATCGTCGCGGCGATCCCCGGTCTGGAGCGGGCTCGTATCCTGCGGCCGGGGTACGCCATAGAGTATGATTTCGTCGACCCGCGGGAGTTGCACGCTTCACTGGAGACGAAACGAATGGCGGGTCTCTACCTGGCCGGCCAGATCAACGGCACGACAGGTTATGAGGAGGCTGCGGCTCAAGGACTGATGGCGGGACTTAACGCCGCGCGAGCAACCTCGGGTGGGGGCCCGGTGATCCTGGACAGGGCGGAGGCCTATATCGGGGTCCTGATCGATGACCTCGTTACCCGGGGTACCGAGGAGCCCTATCGGATGTTCACTTCCCGGGCCGAGTACCGTCTCACTCTGCGTGCGGACAACGCCGACCAGCGGTTGACCGGCCGTGGTATCGACGCCGGCAGCGTGACGGCGGTGCGGGCAGGGCACTACCGGGAGAGGCAGGCGGCGCTTGCCGCCGGTCGAAGCCTGCTCGAAGCCATGCGCGCCAGCCCGAACCGGCTGGCCGATCACGGGCTGGCGGTGAACCGCGACGGTGTCGTCCGGTCGGCCTACGCATTGCTGGCGTATCCCGACATATCGCTGCAGCGGCTCGCCGTGCTGTGGCCGGAGATAAGCGGGCTCGAGCCGCCTATCGCGCGGCAGCTGGAAATCGAGGGGCGTTACGCCGGCTACCTCGCCAGGCAGACGGCGGACATCGAGGCGTTTCGGAAGGACGAGGCGTTGCAGATCCCGGAAGGCCTGGATCTCGCTGCGGTTGCCGGCCTCTCGGCAGAGGTCCGCGAAAAGCTGGGGCGGGTTCGGCCAGGTACGCTCGGCGCCGCGGCCCGGATCCCCGGCATTACGCCGGCCGCTCTTACGGCGCTGCTAGCGCACGTCAGGCGGGTTCGCCCCCGCAGGACGGCGTGAACGTCCCGTCGCCACAATGCCCAGCGCCGGTCCGCGACGCCTTGGGTGTTTCACGTGAAACAATGGGCCGTCTGGAAGCCTATGCCGACCGGCTCATCGCCTGGAACGCCCGGATCGGACTGGTGGGCCGGGATACGGTGCCGGACCTCTGGCGCAGGCATATCCTCGACTGCGCGCAACTCTATCCGCTCATCGACCACCCGGAACGCCCGCTTCTGGACTTCGGCAGCGGGGCGGGGCTGCCCGGGATCGTACTCGCCATTCTCGGCGCGGCGGATGTGCACGTCGTCGAGTCGAACCAGCGAAAGGCCGTTTTCCTGCGCGAGGCCGCGCGGGCAGCCGGCGTTGGCGTAACCGTGCACGCCGCGCGGATCGAGGCGCTGCAAGGCTTTGCGGCGGGGACGGTGACGGCGCGCGCCCTGGCGCCCGTGGCACGGCTGCTCGATTATGCCTGCGCTTTCCTGGCGGCAGAGACGCAATGCCTGTTCCTGAAGGGCGCGCGGGTCGAGGATGAATTGACGGAAGCCCGGAAAAGCTGGAGAATGGGCGTGGATCGGTATCCGAGCATCAGCGATCCCGCAGGCGTGATCCTGCGCATCCGGGAGATTCGCCGTGCCGAATGATATCTCGCTTCCGCCGCCGCAGGCTCCGCGCATCCTCGCCGTTGCCAACCAGAAGGGGGGCGTCGGCAAGACCACGACTGCCATCAACCTGGCGACCGCCCTGGCGGCGATCGACAAGAAGGTGCTGATCCTCGATCTCGATCCGCAGGGCAACGCCAGCACCGGCCTCGGCGTCGACCGCCATGCCCGCCGCGTCAGTTCCTACGACCTTCTCCTGTCCGACGCCGTGGTCTCCCAGGCCGTGCAGGCGACACGCATCCCGAACCTGCATCTTGTGCCGTCCACGGTCGATCTCGCGGGGGCTGAACTCGAACTGGTCGACATCGAGCGCCGCGAGTTCAGGCTGAAGCGGGCGCTGGCCGCCAGCGACGTGCGGTTCGACTATATCCTGATCGACTGTCCGCCCGCCCTGGGGCTGCTTACGCTCAACGCGCTGACCGCCGCCCATGCCGTGCTGGTGCCGTTGCAGTGCGAGTTCTATGCCCTCGAAGGCATCAGCTATCTGGTTCGGACGGTCGAGCGGGTAAAGCGGGCGTTCAATCCGGAGCTGGAGATCCAGGGCATCGTCCTCACGATGTTCGACAAGCGGAACAACCTGTCCGAGCTGGTCGCCCGCGACGTGCGGTCCTATTTTAGCGACAAGGTCTACGACACCGTGATCCCGCGCAACGTGCGTGTTTCGGAGGCACCCTCTTACGGCAAGCCTGTGCTTCTGTACGATTTCGACTGTGCCGGATCGCAGGCCTACCTCCACCTCGCGAGCGAGGTGATCAAGCGTGAAAAGGCCTTGCTGGCATGACCGCTGCGGAAGACCGACAAGACGAGCCGGCAGGTGTCGAGGCTCCGCGACGGCATCTCGGCCGCGGGTTGAACGCGCTGTTCGGCGACGAGCAGGCATCCTCGCCGCCCGAGCAGGCGCGGGCGCCCGGCACCGCGCCGATCGAACATCTGCGCCCCGGTAAATACCAGCCGCGCGGCGAGATCGATGTCGACGCGCTGGCGGAACTGGTCGAGTCGATCCGCGACAAGGGGATCCTGCAACCGCTCCTCGTGCGGCCGGATCCCGACCAGCCGGGCCGGTACGAGATCATCGCCGGCGAGCGTCGGTGGCGCGCCGCGCAGATGGCGCAGCTGCACGACATCCCTGTCGTCGTCCGCGAGCTCAGCGACCAGCAGGCGCTTGAGATCGCGCTGGTCGAGAACCTCCAACGGCAGGACCTTTCCGCACTGGATGAGGCGCTGGGCTATCGCCGCCTGATGGACGAATTCAGTCACACCCAGGAGGGGCTGGCGAAGGCCGTCGGCAAGAGCCGAAGCCATGTCGCGAACACGATGCGGCTGCTCAGCCTGCCGGAAGCGGTCAAGGCGATGCTCGCCGCCGGCAGCCTCAGCGCGGGCCATGCGCGCGCGCTACTCGGCGCCGAGGACGCTGCAGGGCTCGCGCAGCAGATCGTCCGCAAGGGCATGAGCGTCCGCCAGGCGGAGCAGCTGGTCGCCGCCGGCCGCAGCCCGTCGCGGCAGGGACGCGGTATCCGGCGCAAGGACCCGGATACCAAGCAACTCGAAGATAATATCGGCGCCGTACTCGGCATGCCGGTGGCGATCCAGACGAGCGGCGAGGGCGGCAAGCTGGTCATCCGCTACGCCAACCTCGAGCAACTGGAGGACGTGCTGACCCGGCTCACCCGCAGCGGGTCCGCGGCGCCGGCCGTGGCCGCCGCGACCGCACCTGTGGCCGCCGGCGCTGGCGCCGGCGATGCCGACCCGATACCCGATTGGGCGGAGGACGACGCCGACGCGCTGCTGTCGCAAATCGAGGCGATGTTCGGCGACGAGGCCGAGCCCGACGACACCCTGGCGCGCAGCCGCGAGCAGGACGACGATGTCCCGGCCGGTGAGACGGATGCGGCGGACAAGAGCGACGACGACCTCGACCGCCCGTTCCGGCCGGAATCGTCGCCGGACGAGACGGAGCTCGACGACGAGACCGAGCGCTTCCTCAAGGAGCTGGAGCAGATCGTCGGTCCGATCCCGGACGACGATGCGCCGTCCTCGACCCATTAAGGGACCAGTTCCCCAATAATACCCGGCGGTTACGCCCGACGCCCGGATGCGTCGGAGACTGCCCGTGCGAGCCGGAGCAGCGCCTCCCGACAGATCGCCTCGTCCGGTGCGCCCGTCGACTTGCAGCCGGCTTCGGCCTCCAGCAGGATGTCCAGCGCGCGCCCGCACCGCGCCGGATTCCATCGGCGCATCTCCTCGCGGAAGCGGTCCTGCACCCGGAAGAACACCGGCGGACGCAGCCTGGCCATTGCCGCGCCCTCGTTGGCGCCGGCGCTCCGGTGGGCCAGCGCGAGCTGCAGCCGCTGGAAGTGCCTGAGCGCGCCCCGCAGAACGCCGACCGGGTGCAGGCCGCCGGCGAACGCCTCGTCCAGCGCCCGCTCCATCGCCGCCGTCTGGCCGGTGCCCGCGGCGAAGAGCGCGTCGTCCAGCGAAAGGCCGGCGTTGTCGCCCACGCAGGCGGCCACATCCTCGACCGTTACGCGTCCGCCCGGACCGGCGTAAAGCACGAGCTTCTGCAGTTCCTGGCGCGTGACCATGCGGTCGGAACCGAGCCGCTCGCAGAGATAGGCGATGGCGTCGCGATCGGCCTCTACCTTCGCGTCCGCAAGTCCCTGCCGCACCACCTGCTCGAGATCCTGGCCGCTGTCGGCATAACAGCCCACAGCAGCCGCCGCCTCCGAGCCCTCGCACAGCTTGCGGAGGGCGGACCGCGGCGCGAGTTCCGCCGCCTCCAGCACCACGAGCGCGTCGCCGTTGCCGGCCAGCACCGCCTCGACGGCCGGCGCCGCCTGGTCGCTCGCGCCGCGCACGCGCACGACCCGGCGGCCGCCGGTCATGGCGATCGCCGCGGATTCGTCGACCAGCCGCGCCGGATCGTCCTTGATCTCCGCCGCGCCCAGTTCCACCACCCGGAAGGGGTCGGCCGCGTCCCCGGCGACGGCCACGGTCAGGGCGACGGCCCTTTCGCGCACCAGGCCTTCGTCGTTGCCGAACAGCAGCGCCACCCGTACCGCAGGCGCAGGTTCCTTGAGGAAGCGGGCGAGGGCGCTGCCGGAAAGCTTCAGCGCTCGCGTCCCTGGCGTCCGGGATTGCGCTCGAAGTAGACCGCGAGGCGCGTGCGGATGTCGCGCGCGATCTGCTCGGCCGCTACCCGGCGGGCCTGTTCCTCGGCGACGATGGTGGCGTAGTAGTCGTCGAGGATGTTGTAGCTGGTCACGGCGCGGCTGCGCCCGCCATGCAGCGGCCGGCCCGTGCCCGCGTCGACGAGGGTGAAGTCGGCCAGCACGTGCAGCCTGATGCGTGTCGCCGTCTCGTCGCGGCGGAAGGCGATCTCCTCCTCCTGCTCGTCGAGGGTGACGTCGAGCCGGTAGAGCGGCAGACCGGGCATGCCGCGCGGCGTCAGCCCGTTCTGCAGGAAGGTGCGAACCAGCTGGCCGGTACGGTCGGCGATGATCGCGGTCTCGACCTGCGACAGCGCCGCCGGCACCGCGCCGCCGCCCGAGGGTCCTTCGCCGTACATCGGGCGGAAGCCGCAGCCGGCGAGCGCGACCGCCACCGCAACCAGCGCGGCGCCCGCGACGGCGCGCATCGTCAGCCGACCACCAGGTTGACGATGCGGTTCGGGACCACGATCACCTTGCGCACCGCCTTGCCGGCCAGCGCCGCCTCCACGTTCGGCAGCTTGCGCGCTTCCGCCTCGGCGTCCTCGCGGCCGGTGTCGCGCGGTAGCTCGAGCGTGCCGCGCAGCTTGCCGTTCACCTGCACCGCCACCGTCACGCTTTCGTCGACCAGCAGCGCCGGATCGGCCTCCGGCCACGGCTGCGACACCAGCCAGCCCTTGTGGCCGAGCCGCCGCCACAATTCCTCCGTGACGTGCGGCGCCATCGGATTGGCCAGCCGTACCAGCGTCTCCACCGCCTCTCGCATCACATGGCCAGCGCCCGGGGTCGCGGGGTCCAGCTCGGCCACGGCGTTGGTCAGCTCGCGGATGCGGGCCACGGCTCGATTGAATCTGAAGCCCTCGATATCGCCCGTAACCCCTTGAATTGTCTTATGAACCTGGCGCCGAAGGGCGATAGCGGCGTCACCGGGTTCCGGCGGCGCGGCGCCGATGTCGGCCAGCTCGACGGCCGGTTCGGTGACCAGGCGCCACAGCCGGTTGACGTAGCGCCAGGCGCCGTCAACGCCGGACTCGGTCCATTCCAGGTCGCGTTCGGGCGGGCTGTCCGACAGCATGAACAGCCGCGCCGTGTCGGCGCCGTAGCTGTCGATGATCGCGCTCGGCACGACGACGTTCTTGCGCGACTTGCTCATCGCCTCGGAGCGACCGACCGTCACGGCCGCGCCGGTCGCGGCGTGGACGGCGCTGCCGTCGTCGCGCGTCGTCACCTCGTCGGGATAAAGCCAGGCGCCGTCGGCCGACTTGTAGGTGGCGTGGCAGACCATGCCCTGGGTGAACAGCCCGGCGAAGGGCTCGTCCAGACCGAGATGGCCGCACCGCTTCATGGCGCGCGTGAAGAAGCGCGAATACAGCAGGTGCAGGATCGCATGCTCGATGCCGCCGACATACTGGTCGACCGGCAGCCAGTGGTCGACCGCCGCGCGTTCCACCGGCACCTCGGCGCGCGGCGAGCAGAACCGGGCGAAGTACCACGAGGAATCGACGAAGGTGTCCAGCGTGTCGGTCTCGCGCGTCGCATCCCCGCCGCAGGAGGGACAGGTGGTCCGCTTCCACGTCGGATGCGCCGCCAGCGGATTGCCGGGCTGGGCGAAGTCGGCGTCGTCCGGCAGCAGCACCGGCAGGTCCTCGGGGCGCAGCGGCACCGCTCCGCATGTCGGGCAGTGGACAACCGGGATCGGGCAGCCCCAGTAGCGCTGGCGCGATACACCCCAGTCGCGCAGCCGCACGTTGATCTCGCGCGTGCCGCCGCCGTCCGCCTCGAGACGGTCGATCGCCGCGGACTTCGCCTCCGGCACCGACAGGCCGTCGAGAAAGTCCGAGTTGATCAGCCGGCCGTCGCCGGTCCACGCCTCGTCCGCGATGGCGAAGGTGGCGGCGTCGGCGGCCGGCGGGCAGACCACCGGAATCACCGGCAGGCCGTACCTGCGGGCGAACTCGAGGTCGCGCTGGTCGTGCGCCGGGCAGGCGAAGATGGCGCCGGTGCCGTACTCCATCAGCACGAAGTTGGCGACGTAGACCGGCAGCGTGTGCCCCTCGACCAGCGGATGTTTCACGCGCAGGCCGGTATCGACCCCCTTCTTCTCCGCCGCCTCGATCACCGCCTCGCTGGTGCCCATCCGGTTGCACTCGGCGACGAAGGCGGCGATGCCCGCGTCCTTGCCCGCCAGCTCCGCGGTCAGCGGATGGTTCGGCGACAGCGCGCAGAACGAGGCGCCGAACAGCGTGTCCGGCCGCGTCGTGAACACCTCCAGCGCGTCGTCGCGGCCCTCGATCGCGAAGCGCACGCGCGCGCCCTCCGAACGGCCGATCCAGTTCTCCTGCATGACGCGTACGCGCTCGGGCCAGCGGTCGAGCGTCGACAGCGCTTCCAGCAGCTCGTCGGCGAAGGCGGTGATGCGGAAGAACCATTGCGGCAGCTTGCGCCGCTCGACCGGCGCGCCGGAGCGCCAGCCGCGGCCGTCGATGACCTGCTCGTTGGCCAGCACCGTGTTGTCCACCGGGTCCCAGTTGACCCAGGCCTCGCTGCGGTACACCAGCCCGGCGTCCAGGAAGTCGAGGAACAGCGCCTGCTGCTGCGCGTAGTAGCCGGGATGGCAGGTGGCGATCTCGCGCGACCAGTCGATCGACAGGCCCATGCTCTTCAGCTCGGTGCGCATGGTGTCGATATTGCCGTAGGTCCAGTCGGCCGGATGCGTACCCTGGGCGCGCGCGGCGTTCTCCGCCGGCAGGCCGAAGGCGTCCCATCCCATCGGGTGCAGCACGTTGAAGCCGC
>JBBDQX010000026.1:0-12178 GCA_040905765.1 Acetobacterales bacterium | reverse complement strand
GCGACCAGCTTGTTGACGCCGCCCATCCGCCGTGACTGTCCCGCCGCCAGCACCACCGCCGCGACGCGCCTGCCGCCCGCCGCCTCCGGCTCGCGCCGGCGGCCGCGCGGCATCGGCCGCGACGGGATGTCCTTGAGGAAGCCGCCGGAGCCCATGTCCATGATGTCCCCCGGCGCGACCGGCATCTCGGCGAGCAGGCGCCGCAGTACCCAGTCGAGCCCGTTCTCCTTCGGCGAGCGCGCGCAGCCCGGCAGCACCAGCACCGGGATGTCGCCGAGCTTCGCCAGCAGGATCAGGTTGCCCGGATCGACCGGCATGCCGAAGTGGACCACCTCGCCGCCGGCCGCCACCACGCCGGCCGGCGCGACGTCGCGGCGGTCGACCGTCGCCGAGGCGCCGGCGATCAGGATCGGGCTGCACCCGCCATCCCGCAGCGCCGCGACTGCCCCGGCGATCTCCTCCTCGTCGTGGCCGCAGCGGATGCTGTTCGCGAGGCTGCTGCCGAGCGCCTCCACACGGTTCCGCGTCGCCTCCTCGGTGCTGTCCAGCAGCTTCTCCCGCGTACCGGGAAGGCGGGTCATCACCAGCCCCACGGCGTGAGGGACGAAGGGTGCGACCGACACCAGTGGCGCCTCGCCGCGTGCCGCGTCCAGCACGGCGTCGAGCACGTCGCGCGGCACCGCGAAGGGAATGATCTTGATCGTCGCCAGCATCTGCTTCGGCTCGGCGACGGTCCAGGGAGTCACGGTGGCGACTGTGACGGCTTCGTGGATGCGGTTCAGCCGCTCCAGCCGGTCGCGGTCGATGCGCACCACGCCGTGCGTGCCGGCGGACAGGTTGCAGCGGCCTGTGAACGCCTCCGCCGCGGTGACGTTGTCGCCGGCCAGCGCCTCGGCGACCGCCGCCGCCGCCGCGTCCTCGCCGACGTCGCCGTCCTCAAGCCGCGCGGTAACGACACTTTCGATGTCCGCCTCGCGCAGCTTCCCCACATCCTCGGCGGAGAGCACGCGGCCCTTCTTCAGCGTGCCGCCGGCCAGCCGCTGGCTGTGCACCAGGATGGCGCCCTCGGCCTCCTCCAGCGGGACCGGCCCGAACTTCATGCGCTCTTGCGCAGCGCCGGCTTCGGCTCGGCCGCGCCCTGCCGGTAGACCTGCACCACCTCGGCGAGGATCGACACCGCGATCTCGGCCGGGGACTTCGCGCCGATCGACAGGCCGACCGGGCCGTGGATGCGGGCAAAGTCGTCGTCGCCGAACCCGGCCTCGCGCAGCCGGTCGAGCCGCTTCGCATGCGTCCGCCTGCTGCCGAGGCAGCCGACGTAGAACGCCTCCGAACGCAGCGCCTCCTGCAGCGCGGGATCGTCCAGCTTCGGATCGTGGGTGAGGGTGATGACAGCCGTCCGGGCGTCCGGCGCCAAATCGCGCATCGCCTCGTCGGGCCAGGTATCCACCATCGTCACGCCGGGAAAGCGCGCCTCGGTCGCCCAGGCACGCCGGGGGTCGATCACGGTGACCTCGTAGCCGGCCCGCTCGGCCATCGCCGCCAGCGGCTGCGTGACGTGCACCGCGCCGACCACCAGCATGCGCAGCGGCGGATTGAACACATGCACGAACAGCGTGCCTTCAGCCGCATCCTCCACGGGACCGCTGCGGTCCTGCCGCACCGCCTGGCCGACCGCACCGACGGTGGCATCGCCGAGCGTCAGCTCGCCCTCGGCCTTGCCCTCGCGCACCAGCGCCTGTGCGCCGCTGCCGAGATCGGTGACGAGCGCAAACGCCGCCTTCTCGCGGCGCCAGTCCAGCACCTTGTCGAAGATCGCGCGCTTCATCGCAGCGGCTCCACATAGACCCGGACGGTGCCGCCGCAGGCCAGCCCGACGGCCCAGGCGTCCTCGTCGGCGACGCCGAACTCCAGCAGCTTCGGCGCGCCGGTCTGCATCGCCGTCAGCGCCTCCTCGACGACGGCGCCCTCGATGCAGCCGCCGGACACCGAGCCGACGAACTCGCGCGCGTCGTTCACGGCGAGCTGGCTGCCGACCGGGCGCGGGGAGGAGCCCCAGGTCTGCACGACGGTTGCCAGCGCCACCTGCCGCTTGTCGCGGCTCCAGCGGTCGGCCTGCGCCAGCACGTCGTCCTTGTCGAAATCGAAGGATTGGGATCGGTCCGTCACGCTGCCCTCCGCGGTGCGAATGTCGGCCGGTGGTGCGCGGGCCTCGACAGCACGTCGACCAGCGCCTGCAGGCTGTCCAGACTATGCACCGGCCTGAAGTCGTCGACATAGGGGAGCATCGCCCGCACCCCCAGAGATTTGGGCTGGAACCCCTCGAACCGCAACAGCGGGTTGAGCCAGACCAGCCGGCGGCAGGAGTCGTGCAGGCGGCGCATCTCCGCCGCCAGCCCGTCGCCGGCTTCGCGGTCGAGCCCGTCGGTGATCAGCAGCACCAGCGCACCCTGCCCGAGCACGCGGCGCGACCAGTGCCGGTTGAAGTCGTGCAGGCAGGCGCCGATGCGGGTGCCGCCCGACCAGTCCTCGACCGACTCCGCGACGCGCGCGAGGGCATGGTCGACGTCGCGGTGGCGCAGGTGCCGCGTGACGTTGGTCAGCCGCGTGCCGAACAGGAAGCTGTGCACGCGGTCGCGGTCGCCGGTCACCGCGTGCAGGAAATGAAGCATCATCCGCGAGTATCGGCTCATCGAGCCGGAGATGTCGCACAGCACGACGATCGGTGGACGGCGCCGCTTGCGGCGCGCCCGGCGCAGCCGGATGACGTCGCCGCCCGCCCGCATCGAGGCGCGCAGCGTCGCGCGCATGTCGACCGCGCGTCCAAGGGTGCTCGGCTCCAGCCGCCGGGTCGGCAGCACCATGATCGGCAGCCGCATCCGCGCCACGAGGTCGCGGGCCCGGCGCAGTTCCTCCGCGCTCATCTCCTCGAAGTCCATCGCCTGCAGCCGTTCCCGCTCCGACCAGGTGAGGGCGGCATCGCGTTCGACCTCGACCTTATCTTCGCGCCGTTCGGCGACGGTCTCCGGCATCAGCGCCTCGGCGACCCGCCGGCTGGTGCGGCTGCCCTCGTCGTGCCCGTCCTCCGCTTCCTCGCCACGGTGCGTCTGCGCCAGCTGACTGATCAGCCGCCGCGTCTGCCAGAACAGCGCAAAGGCCTCGTCGAACAGCGCGCGCTGGTCGGCACGGGTGACCAGCACGGCGTGCAGCGTCCAGTAGAAGTCGTCGCGGCCCTCGATGCCGACCTGCTCGACGGCGCGTACGGCATCGAGCGCCTGGCCCGTTCCGACCGGCAGTCCGGCGGCGCGCAGCACCCGGGCGAAGTGGATGACGTTCGCGGCGAGGCGGCCGCTCATGCCGGGTCGGCGTCGACCGTCGCCTTTGCCTCGGCGATCAGCGCCTGCGCCTGTTCGCCGCGCACGGCGGCGATGTCGTCCTGGTACTTCAGCAGCGCGCCGAGCGTCGCGTCTACCGTGGCGAGATCCAGTTCCGTGCGGTCCAGCTCGGTCAGCGCCGTGCACCAGTCGATGGTCTCGGCGATGCCCGGCGACTTGAACAGGTCCATGCCCCGCAGCCGTTGCACGAAGGCGACGACCTGCCGGCTCAGCGCCTCGGTCGCGTTCGGCGCCTTGCGGCGGAGGATTTCCAGCTCCGTCACGGCATCCGGATAGTCGACCCAGTGGTACAGGCAGCGGCGCTTGAGCGCGTCGTGAATCTCGCGCGTGCGGTTCGAGGTGATCACCACCGCCGGCGGCTCGGCCGCCTTGATCGGGCCGATCTCGGGAATTGTGATCTGGTAGTCGGACAGCACCTCGAGCAGGAACGCCTCGAACGGCTCGTCGGCGCGGTCGAGCTCGTCGATCAGCAGCACCGGCGCGCCCGCGGATTCCGGCTCGGGACGGATCGCCTGCAGCAGCGGGCGGCGGATGACGAAGTCCCACGAGAACACGTCGCGTGCGATGGCGGCACGGTCCTTCTCGCCGGCGGCCTCGGCCAGCCGGATCTCGATCATCTGGCGGGCGTAGTTCCACTCGTACACGGCAGAGGCGACGTCCAGGCCCTCGTAGCACTGCAGCCGCACCAGCGGGCGGCCGAGCGTGGCGGCCAGCACCTTGGCGATCTCGGTCTTGCCGACGCCGGCTTCGCCCTCGAGGAACAGGGGGCGGTGCATTCGCAGCGACAGGAAGACAGCGGTCGCCAGATTGCGGCCGGTGACGTAGTCGCCGCCGGCCAGCAGCGCGAGCGTGGAATCGACGGAATCCGGAATGCTGGCCGGGACCAAGGGTGGCTTCTGCGGGATCAGCCCGCCGCCTTGTCGACGGCGCGCCGCGCCATGACGCCGATCAGGTGGGCGCGGTACTCGGCGCTGGCGTGGATGTCGGAACTCAGTCCGGCGGCTGGTACCGAGATGCCTTCCAGCCGGGAGGACTCGAAGCCGCCGGCCAGCGCCTGCTCCATTTCCGGAACGCGGAACACGCACGGCCCGGCACCAGTGACGGCGACGCGGCAGCCGTTAGGGAACTTCGCCACGAAGACGCCGGCCATGGCGTAGCGCGAGGCCGGGTTCGGGAACTTCATGTAAGCGGCCTTCTCCGGCAGCGGGAAGGCGACGCGCGTGACGAGCTCGTCTTCCTCCAGCGCCGTCTCGAAGATGCCGGTGAAGAAGTCGTCGGCCGCGATCTGCCGCCGGTCGGTGTGCACGGTGGCGTTCAGGCCGACCACTGCCCCGGGGTAGTCCGCCGCGGGATCGTTGTTGGCGACCGAGCCGCCGAGCGTGCCCCGATTGCGGACCTGCCGGTCGCCGATATGTCCGGCGAGGTCGGACAGCGCCGGGATCGCCTTCGCCACATCCGTGGATGCGGCCACCTCGGCATGCGTCACCATCGCGCCGATGCTGACGGTGTTGCCGTCGACCGAGATACCCTTGAGATCGGCGATTCCGCTGAGGTCGATGATGTCGGTCGGCGCCGCGAGGCGGTGCTTCATCGTCGGCAGCAGCGTCATGCCGCCGGCGAGGAACTTCGCCTCGTCGCCCGCCGCGGCGCGCTTCAGAGCCTCGTCGAGGGAGGTCGCCCGGTGGAAGCTGAACTCGTACATCGCGCTCTCCCTCAGGCCGCCGGCGACTGCGCCGCGGCTTTGATCGCCTTGACGATGTTGTGGTAGCCGGTGCACCGGCAGATGTTGCCTTCCAGTCCCTCGCGGATCTCCACCTCGGTGATGTCCGGGCGGTCCTTCACCAGGTCGATCGCGCTCATGATCATGCCCGGCGTGCAGAAGCCGCACTGCAGGGCGTGATGCTCGCGGAACGCCTCCTGCATCGGATGCAGCTTGCCGTCGACGGCAAGCCCCTCAATGGTCAACACCTCGCTTCCCTCCACCTGGATCGCGAGCATGGTGCAGGACTTCACGGAGCGCCCGTCGACGTGGACGACACAGGCGCCGCACTGGCTCGTGTCGCAGCCGACATGCGTGCCGGTGAGCCGGAGGTTCTCCCGAAGGAACTGGACCAGCAGCGTGCGAGGCTCGATCTCGCCCGATACCGGTTTGCCGTTCACCGTCATCGAGACATTGAGTGTCATCGTGCTTCTCCGGGATTGCGTCGAGTTTGGTGTCGCCCGTGAGGGGCAGCGTGGCAGCGCCGCAGCCGGCGACTGAAGCCTACAATCGGGCGAGCCCGGCACAGGGTCAAGGCGGTTTCGTCCTGAGCGATCCGAGGCGTCAACCGGACAGCAGCACGATGGCGACAAGCAGTACCAGCCCGGCCGCAACGTACCAGATCCATTGTGGCACGCCGCCCGGTACGGGCTGCGGCGCGTGCCGGTCCGATGTCTGGCGTGGTGCCGCCGGCGCGGCCGCCGGCTGGTAGAGCTTCTCCTCCGCCTGGCGGGGGCGCTCCGGCTCGCGCGGTGACTGGACCGGCTGCTGCTCGGCCGACGGTGGCGGCGTGGGCTGTTCCGGCTCCGCTGCTGCTGCAGGCGCTTCCGGCTGCGGAGCGGGTTCCGGCGTCACTGGCGGAGCTGCGGGTTCGGCGGGCGCTGCCGGCTTGCCGGCACTCTCGACCGCGGCCTTGAAGTTGTCGAAGAACTCGTCCGCCAGCTTGGCGGCGGTGCCGTCGATCAGCCTTGCGCCGAGCTGCGCCATCTTGCCGCCGACGCTGGCCTTCACCTCGTACTTCAGGTCGGTTCCGCCGTCGGTCGCTTCGTCGAGCTTCACCGAGGCACTGCCCTTGGCGAAGCCGGCCGCACCGCCCTGTCCCTGACCGGAGAGGGTGTAGCTGTTCGGGGGGTCGATGTCGCTGAGGGTGACGACGCCGCTGAAGCGAGCGGAGATCGGCCCGATTTTCTGCGCCACCTTGGCCTGGAACTCGTTGTCCGACGTCTTGATGACTTCCTGCGCGCCCGGAATGCTCTGCTTGAGAACTTCGGGATCGTTGAGCGCGTCCCAAACGACCTGTTTCGAGGCGGCGATGTGCCGCTCGCCGGACATGTCCATGCTGCAACTCCGCTTGCCGCAAGCTGGCGATAATTCAACCCACCATATAGAGTGCGGCTTGATTGCGGCAAGTTCCGCCGCCTGATTCGCGGCTGCCGGAGGGGCGATCCTGATGCTGCCAGCGGTGTCCTGCTCGTTCGACGTGGCGTTCTGGTTCCGCGACCGCGCCCTCGACGATGGCGAATACCTGCAGCCGCAGAAGGTGCAGCGGCTGATGTACCTCGCACAGGCCTACTACGCGGTCTTCCATGCGGGCCGGATGCTGATGCCGTCGGTCTTCGTCGCCGAGACGATGGGCCCGATCGAACCGAACGTGTATCGTGCACTGTCCGGCGGCTGGCAGTTCATCGAGACCGAACGTGTGCCCGAACAGCCGGCGCAGTTCTTCGACAGTATCTGGCGGCGCTTCGGGCATCACTCGGTGAACCACCTGACGCGCATGGTCCGCGGCCATCCGCCCTACAAGGAGGCGTTCGAGCAGAACGGGCCCGGCGCCGAGATCGGGCTGGAGGAGATGCGCATCTTCTATGGCCGCGGCGCGGAATCCGACGCGCCGGAACCGCAGGGCGTGGTGCGCTCCCGCGTCGTGCGTTCCCATACCGGGCGGCCCGTTGCGGTGCGCAAGTGGATGCCGGGGTCCAAGCCACCGGCGGCGAAGGAAGACTGACTAGGCTGCCGGCCTCTCTGCCGCCCGCTGCATCCAGCGCGAAGTCAGGATCGCCACGACGAGCACGCCCGCCGCAACGAGATTGAGCATTGGCGTGTTCGGCCACAGCAGCAGCACCCCGGCCGTGCCGACCGTCACCCGGAACGGCAGCGCCAACGGGTGCTCCCAGAACCCCGCGATCGACGCCGACAGCGCATAGATGCCGAGCGTCGCGAAGCCGAATATCTCCAGCGCCACCAGCCAGTCGCCGCCGAGGAACGGCGTGTAGGCGAACAGCACCGGGCAGATGTAGAGACCCTTGGCGACTTTCCACGCGGTCATGCCGGTCGCCATCGGCGGGGTGCGGGCAATGGCCGCCGCGGCGAAGGCGACGAGGCACACCGGCGGCGTCACGTTGCTGTCCTGCGACAGCCAGAAGATGATCATGTGCGCCGACAGCAGCGCCGTCGTCAGCACCGCCGGCGACAGCAGTTCGTCGCGGATGGTGGCGAGCATCTCCGGCGGCACCTGGGCCAGCAGGGCGGTCGCGTCTGCGGCGGACATCGGCTGCCCGAGGCCGGCCACCCTGTCGGGTGCGACCAGCATCAGCACCGCCTTGCTGGTATCGCCGATCTGTCCGCCGGCGATGGCCTGCACGAGCTGGCTGTGGGAAATCAGCTCGTACAGCGCCGGCGCCGACAGCGTCGCCAGCACGATGTAGGAGGCGGTGACCGGCAGCCCCATGCCGAGCACCAGCGAGGCGAGGGCCACCAGCACCAGCGTCAGCAGCAGGTTGTTGCCGGCCCACTGGGTGATCATCAGTGAGATCGTGTTGCCGAGGCCGGTCGTGCCGAACACGCCGACGACGAGGCCGACGCCGACCAGCAGCACGGCCGTCGCCGTCATGTTCCGCGCGCCGATGGTCATCGCCTCCGCGATCGCGCGCGGGCCCATCCGGTGGCCGGGCGATATCCATGAGGCGGCCACTGCGGTGGCGATGCTGACACCCGCGGCATAGGTCGGCGTGTAGCCTGCGATCAGCATGCCCACCAGCACGCCGATGGGGATTAGCGAGTGCCCGCCGCGGCGCATCACCTCGGCCAGCCCCGGTGCATCCTCGTCATGCATGATACCGAGGCCGAGCCGCTTCGCCTCGATGCGCACCCAGAAGGCGACCGACAGGAAATAGAGCAGGGCGGGGAGCAACGAGACTGCGACGATGGTCAGGTATGAGATCTGCGTGAACGACGCCATGATGAAGGCGCCGGCGCCCATGATCGGCGGCATGATCTGTCCGCCGGTGGATGCGGCGGATTCGACGCCGGCAGCGAACTTCGGTTCGAAGCCGGCCTTCTTCATCATCGGGATCGTGATGACCCCGGTCGTGACGACGTTGGCTACGGCTGAGCCGGAGATGGAGCCCATCAGGGCCGAACCGAACACCGCGACGAGACCCGGCCCGCCGATCATGCGGCCGGCCGCCAGCCGTGCGAGGTCCACGATGAAGTCGCCTGCACCCGAGCGCACCAGGAAGGCGCCGAAGAGGATGAACATGAAGACGTAGGTGACGGAGATGTACGCGATCGGTCCGAACAGGCCGTCGTCGCCGAAATAGGCGCGGAACAGCACTACTTCCAGGCTGAGACCGGGGAAATGGAATACCCCGTCCACATAGCGGCCCCACCACGCCATGTAGGTCACCGAAAGGATGATTAGCACCGGGATGATCATGCCGGTGGTGCGGCGGACGAACTCGACCGCGAGAACGATGGCGATGATCGCGAAGATCCAGTCGGTGGTCACGAAGTGGACGCCGCGGTCGAACAACGGCTCGACCATGAACACGACGTAGATGCCGCAGGCTAGCGCGAGGCCGGCGACGAGCAGATCGAAGACCAGCCCGGCCCCCCGCGCGAAGGTACCGGTAGCGCCCGGGTTGACCGGGAAGTAAAGCGCGCAGAGCGCGCCGAACATCCCGAAGTGCAGGCTGGCGGCGTAAATCTCGGAGACGGTACCGAGGGTGTTGAACCAGACATGGATCAGCGCCACGAGAATGCTTGCCGCGGTAATCGCCTGTCGCAGTATGGGCTGTTCCAGCCGCCAGCCGGATGTGAGTTCGCCGCCCTCCACGTCGCGCGGAACGCCGGGCGGGGCGATATCGCTCATGACCTCAGACCTTGCTCAGGTGGCGATGATGGCGGCGCAGAACCGCGCGCCGGCCTGGCGGCGCGGCGCGCGGTTTCCGGCATGGCTGCGGTCGTCAGTTGGCGACCAGGTGCTCCGGCACCTTGTGCCCGGCCTCGCGGTAGTAACGCAGCGCACCCGGATGCAGCGGGAACGGCAGGCCGCCTGTCGCCGCTTCCAGCGACATCTCGTTCGTCGCCTTGTGAATGTTCTGCAGGAAGCCGAGATTCTCGTAGATCGTCTTGGTAATGAGGTAGGCCGCCTCCTCGTCGACGTTCTGGTGCAGCGCGAGGAAGTTTGGCTGCGCAGCGGTCTTCACCTCCCTGGTCTGGCCCGGGTAGGAGTTCGCCGGGATGGTGAACGGCACCCACAGTTGGCCGAGGTCGCCGTTTGACTTGGTGATCTGCTCCGGCGTGTAGTCGAGGATCCGCAGCTTGTTGCCCATGTTGGCGAAGGCCTGCGTGATTGCCGATACCGGGACGCCGCCGGTCAGGTTGGCGGCCACGACGGTGCCGTTCTGCAGCGCGTCGGCGGTCGGGTTGTAGCCTAGGTAGACCACCTTGAAGGTGCCGTCGACGTCGATGCCGAGGTTGCCGAGGATGGTGCGGCCGGAGCCTTCGGTACCGGAGTTGCGGGCGCCGATCGAGAAGGGCTGGTCCTTCAGGGCCGCGAGGTCCATCACCGTGCCGGTCTTGGCGAGGTCGGCGCGGATGACGAACTGTTCGACGTTGCGCCACAGCATTGTCATCGAACGCAGGTGCTTCTGCGGCCCGTCCGCCTTGACGTCGCCGGTACCGGTCCACGCCCAGGCGCCGAACAGGCCCTGCAGGATGGCGAATTGCGCCTGCCCCTCGCGCAGCAGCTTCACGTTCTCGCCGGAGCCGGCCGAGCTGATGGCCGACATCTGGATCTTGTTGGTCGGCTCTAGCTTGACCTTGACCAGCGTGGCGAGGGCGACGCCCACCGGGTAGTAGGTGCCGCCGGTGGTTGCGGTGGAGAGGATATAGGAACGGTCGGCGGCCGAGGCCGGCGAACCGACGAACGATGAAAACGCCATGACCGTCGCGCCGACGGCCAAGGCAGACTTTCCGAGACTCCATCCCATTTTTTGATTCTCCACAAGGGGCCGCAGCCCGGAGCGGGACGCGACGAAACAATATTATCATCGCAAACCCGTGGGTTGCCAAGTGGCTGGAACGCAACCGCCCGAGCCCTCTTGGCTCGCACGGCAGGATGGGCCATACTCCCGCCGCCAAAAAACAGCCGATTCGCGGGGAGCATCTTCTTGAAGGTCCGGAGCGCGTGGAGCGATTGCCTTTGTGCTGACGCCCCTGACGGTCGGATTGCCGAGCCGGTCCTGATGGCCAACTCGGCCTTGCGGTCCCCGTTGCGCGAGGGGCGTGCCGTGGCCGGCCTTCCCGCCTGCATTCGTGAACTCCAGGAAACCTGACCGGCAATGCGCGGAAACTGGAGTCAGGCGGTCTCGCTGGGTTTGGTGCTGTTCGTTTCCTGGCTGCTGTTATCGGGGATATACGACTCCTGGCTTCTGCTGGGGCTGGGCGTGGCATCGGTTCTCGTCGTCGTCCTGCTCGCGTGGCGGATGGGTATGATCGACGAGGAAGGGCACCCCGTGCACCTTGGCGCGCGGGCGTTGACATATTGGCCGTGGCTGTTGTGGGAGATACTGAAGGCCAATATCGACGTTTCTCGGCGGGTGCTTTCCCCGGGGCCCGACATTTCTCCCACGCTGGTAACGGTACCGACCGCGCTGAGGTCCGATTTGGGGCGCGTGATCTATGCGAACTCGATCACGCTGACCCCGGGCACCGTCTCCATAAACGTGGAGCGCGATTCGGTTCTGGTGCATGCCCTCTCGCGCGCGGGCGCTGCCGGCGTCGAAACGGGCGAGATGGAAAGGCGGGTAGCCGCCTTCGTCTGCGAGGGAGACCGTTGATGTTCGCCGCTGCGACCGCGGGGCTTCTCGTGACGATGGCGCTTGCGCTGGCGCGCGCGATCCTGGGTCCGACGATCTACGATCGCATCGTGGCGGTGAATGTCTTCGGCACCAAGACGGTGTTGATGATCGCGGTGATCGGGTTCCTGACCGGCAGGCCGGAGTTTCTCGATGTTGCTCTGGTCTACGCCCTTATCAACTATGTCGGCGTCCTGACAGCCCTCAAGGTCTTCAAGTATCGCGATCTCGGCACCGACGGCGAGGCGGGGAGGGAGGCATGATCTCCGTCGCGGTCGACGTGCTGAGCTGGATATCTATCCTTGCGGGCACGGCCTTTCTGCTGGTGGGTGGAATAGGCATCCTGCGTATGCCCGACTTCTATACGCGCTGCCATGCAGCGGGCGTTACGGATACCGGCGCCACGTTGTTGATCGTCCTGGGGCTCATGCTCCAGGCCGGATGGAGCGTCGTGGCGGTCAAGCTGGCGCTTGTCCTCGCCTTCCTTTTCTTCACCTCTCCCACCGCGACCCATGCGGTGTCGCACGCCGCATACGGGTCCGGGTTGCGGCCCCCTGGCTCGCCGGAAGCAAGCCCCGCGGATGAGGAGGTGGAGCGATAGAATCGATCATAGATTATGTGCTGCTGCTGCTGCTGGCGGTGACGGCGATAGGGCTCCTGACGCTGCGGAGCCTGATCGCGGTGGTGATGCTTTCGGGCATATACAGCCTGATTACGGCAGCACTGTTCGTCCTGATGGATGCTCCCGACGTGGCCCTCACCGAGGCCGCGGTCGGAGCGGGCGCGGCCACGGTGCTGATGCTCGGAGCGATTTCCCTCACGGTCCGCGAGCAGAAGCCCGTGCCCGTGCGCGTGGTGCCGCTGCTGATCGTGGCGGCAACAGG
>JBBDQX010000025.1:4842-12264 GCA_040905765.1 Acetobacterales bacterium | reverse complement strand
GCAGCGCTGCATCTCCAGCATCGGCGTGCCCACGACATAGTCGTCGGTCAGCGTGCCGATCACCGATTACTTGCCGGCATAGGGCTCGGCGCAGAACGAGGCGCACTCCAGCACCTTGCCGTAGTAGTAGGCGAGGGCCGGCGGGTAGCCCTGCCGGATCGCCGGCGCGGCGAAGATCGCCGAGTCGCTGGAGCGCCCGGCGATGATGACGTCCGCCCCCTTGTCGAGCAGGTCGATAAAGGGATGGATGTCGGCCATCGCGACGATGCGGTCGGTAGCGTCGATGTCCGCCGTCGTCAGCGGCGCCCGGCCGTCGAGGCCCTCGATGATCTCACCTGCGTCCAGGCGGCGGCGCAGTTCGGTGCCGGTCAGTTCCGAATAGAAATAGCCGAGCCGGAACTTCGGCAGACCGTGCTTCTTCGCCAGCGCCTTCACCATGTCGACGAAGGCGTCGACACGGCTGTTCGCGCCGGTGTCGCCGGCCGAGCCGATGATCAGCGGCACCCCGAGCCTGCGCGCCGCGACCAGCATCTCCTCGAGGTCATGCTCCTGCCACTCGCGCGGGCTGGATGAGATGTCGATGGCCAGCGGCACCGGACCGATGTCGTTGCTGCCGGAATCCGCGGCGAGCAGGTCCGGACTCTCCGCCACGCCGCGATGGAAGCTGCCGGTCTTGATCGGCGCGAAACCGAGATGGCCGTTCGGATTCAGCGTCCGCAGGCTGCGGTTGCGCGGCCCGTCATCCATGATCAGCCCTTCAGCCCGTAGATGTCGCGGGCTGCCTCCGGCGAGACGTAGCCGTACTCGACATCGCGGCGCACCAGCGCGTGGGCGCGCTCCGCCGGATTGCCGCAGCCGCCGCCGGAGGCCGACTTGCAGACGATGACGTCACCCGGCTGCAGCACGATCTCGTTGTCCTTGGTGCCGAGCGGGATCTCCTTGTCGTCCCGGCGGATCCGGTAGTCGTGCGTCGCCCCGTCGCGGCCGCCGAGGATGCCGTACGGCGCGACCGCCACGCCCTCGCCCGCCGCGTTCACCACCGCCGGCTTCTCGCCCTCATAACGCAGGGCGTAGGTGCCGCCGAGGCCACCGCGCGTACGGCCGGGCCCTCCGGAATCGCTCCGCAGCTCGTACTGCTCCACCTTCAGCGGGAAGCTCGCCTCGGTACGCTCCACGCTGGGCGACGGCGTGCCGCCGGGATTGTGGATCACGCCGAGGTTGGACCAGCCGTCCTCGTTCATGTTGGCGCCGGCACCGCCGCGGTTGGAGAAGTAGTGCCAGATATAGGAACGCCCGTGACGGTCGCCCTCACCGGCGATCACGAACCGGAAGCGACGGGCGAAGCCGGCCATTACCTGCTCCGGCGCCGCCTTCTCCATCGCGCGCAGGACCGACTCGATGATGACGCTGCCCGACAGGGTGGTGCAGCCGGTGACGGGCGCCGGCATCACCGAGTCCACGATGCTGCCCTTGCGCGTGACGATCTTGATGGCGCGGCTGCTGCCCTCGTTCTGGGCCTGCTGGTCCGTGCTCAGGTACATGAACGCGACGTTCACCGCCGCGACCGTATTGGCGATCGGGCTGTTCATGAACGAGCGCACCTGGTCGGGGCAGGCGCTGAAATCGACCTCGGCGCTGTCGCCATGCAGCCGCACGATGCAGGAAATCGGCACCCGCTTGTTGCCGCAGCCGTCGTCATCGAGAAAGCTGACGCCCTCATACGTGCCCGGCTTCCAGCGCGCGAGCTGGCGGCGCATCGCCGCCTCACCGGCGTCGAGGATACCCTCGGCGCAGCGGGTCATCTCACCGGTGCCGTAGCGGTCGAACAGGGCCTGCAGCCGCTGCGCACCGACCCGCACCGACGCGAGCTGCGCCATCACGTCGCCGCGCGTGTCCTCGGGCTTGCGGGTGTTCTCGACGACCATCCGCAGCAGGTCCTCCCGGACCCTTCCCTTCTCCACCAGCTTGACCGGCGGGATGCGGATGCCCTCGTGCCAGATCTCGCGCGCGCCGGGGCTGTAGCCGCCGGCCGACATGCCGCCGATATCGCCCTGGTGCGCCCGAAGCGACACCCACAGCCGGACGTCGCCGTCGCGAAACACCGGCATCGCCAGCGTGATGTCAGGCAGGTGGCTGCCGCCGTAGTAGGGGTCGTTCGCCATCAGCACGTCGCCCTCGACGATGTCGCCTGCGAAGGCATCCTTCATCGCGCGCACGGCGAAAGGCATGGCGCCCATGTGGATCGGCACCCGCTCCGCCTGCGCCAGCACGCGCGCGTCGGCGTCGAGGATGACCGCCGAGAAGTCGCGCGACTGGTTGAGCAGCGGCGAGAAGCAGGTCCGGATCATCGTCTCGACCACCTCCTCGGTCACCGCCAGAAGCTTGTGGCGGACGACCGCGAGGGTCAGCGGATGGACCGCGGCGCCGGCCACCGTAGAACGCAGCGTGCTCATGCCGTATCTCCCGGTTCGATGTGCAGGCTGCCGAAGGCGTCGACCGTGGCGCTGCCGCCGGCCCCGACCAGCACCGAGGTCGAGGCCGAGTCGACCAGCGCCGGCCCCTCGATGCGCATGCCGTGGCGCAGGTCGTCGAACCAGTAGACCGACGCGTCGGTCCAGTCCGAGAGGAACACGCGCCGGGCGCCGCGCCGCGCCGACGACGGGTCCGCCGGGCCCTTGTCGTGCCGCGGCAGGGTCAGTTCGGGCAGCACGCCGTAGAGCGTCACCCGACAGGTGTCGATGAAGCCTTCCTCCGACGAATGCACGTGGCTGTACAACGCCTCGTAGGCCGCCTCGTACTTCCGCCGCAGCCAGTCGAAGCCGTCCTCCTTCAGGTCTTCGGCATCGACCGAGACCTCGACGGTGAAGACCTGGCGCTGGTAGCGGCAGTCGATGCGGCGCACGACACGCACGCGCTCGCCGGTGAAGCCTTCCCCGGCTAGTGCCTCGCGGCCTTCCGCCTCCAGCGCCGCGAACACTTCCCGCAGCCCCTCGGCGCCGACCTCGCCGAACGGCTTGCCGACCGCCCGGTGATGGTCGTGGCGCACGTCGGACGACAGGAAGCCGAGCGCCGACAGCACCGAGGCCTCGCGCGGGATCACCGCGCGCGGAATCATCAGTTCGCGGGCGACGGCCTCGGCATGGATGCCGCCGGCGCCACCGAACGAGAACAGCGCGAAGTCGCGCGGATCGAGGCCGCGGCGCACCGTGGAGGCGCGGATGCCCTCGGCGATGCGCGAGGCGCCGAGCGCGTTGATCGCCAGCGCGGCCTCTTCCGGCGTCAGGCCGAGCGGCCCGGCGATGCGATTCTGGATCGCCGCCCGCGCCTTCTCCTCCGACAGCTTCAGCCGGCCGCCGAGGAATGTGTCCGGCGAAATGTATCCGAGCACGAGGTTGGCGTCGGTGAGCGTCGGTTCCTCTCCGCCGCGACCGTAGCAGGCCGGGCCGGGCTGCGCGCCCGCGCTGTGCGGGCCGAGGTCGAGGATGCCGCCGGAGTCGATCCACGCGATGCTGCCGCCGCCGGCGCCGAGTGCCGTGACGTCGAGCGCCGGCACCGCGATCTTGACGTCCTCCAGTTCGGTCTTCTGCCGCTCCAGCGGCCGGCCGTCCTCGACCAGGCAGATGTCGGTCGAGGTACCGCCCATGTCGTAGGAGACGCCGTGCCGGCAGCCGTCGAGCGAGGCGTAGAGCGCCCCCGCCATCGCGCCGCCGGCCGGGCCCGAGGTGATCGAGCCGACGGCGAGGCGCGTCGCGGTCCCGGCCGGCAGCACGCCACCGGTGGACTGCATCACCAGCATGGGCACCGCCAGCCCACCCTCGCTCAGCCGCGTTTCCAGACGCACCAGGTAGCCGCCGAGGCCAGGGCCGACATAGGCATTGACCGTCGCCGTCGAGGCGCGGTCATACTCGCCCTCCCGGGCCAGCACCTCATGCGAGAGCGACACAAAAGGTGCCCAGCCCATCGCCGCGACGAGCTCGCGCACCTTGCCCTCGTGGATGCCGTTGCGGTGCGCGTGCAGGAAGCAGACGACGATGCCCTGCACACCGGCGTCGCGCAGCTTCTCCAGCGTGCCGCGCAGCCCGTCCTCGTCGAGCGGGGTCTCCACCTCGCCGTCCCAGCGCGTGCGTTCCTTCGCCACATGGCGCAGCGGCCGCGGGATCAGCGGCTGCGGGAATGGCGCCCGCAGGTCGTAGCGGTTGGCCTTGGTGCCCTCGCGCAGCTCGAGGATGTCGCGGAAGCCCTCGGTCGTGATCATGCCCAGCCGCGCGCCCTTGCGCTCGACCAGCAGGTTGGTCGCAACCGTGGTGCCGTGGATGAAAAGGGTGGTTTCCTTCAGCAAGGTATCTCGCGTCAGCCCCGCGCCCTCGGCCAGCAGGGCCAGCCCCTCCATCACCCCGACCGACGGATCGTCCGGCGTCGAAGGGGTCTTGGCGACGTGCAGGCGGCCGCCGCCGTCGACCATGACAAGGTCGGTGAAGGTGCCGCCGATATCGACTCCGACTCGCATCGCCGGGCCGCTCAGGACGCGGCGCGGCGCAAGGCCGGCCTCGGGAAGCGCACGGCGATCTCCGTCGCGTCGGGCAGCGTCTCGAGCGACAGCACGGCGTCGGCGAGCGTCTGGCTCTCGGCGCGGCCGGCGCCGAGGCCGAACGCCATGTTGGTGCGGAACTTGTCCATAATCTCATCCTCGCTCATCGGCTCCACCGGGCTGCCCTTCACCGTGTCGCGAGTCGCCTTCTCCACCTTGCCGCCGGCGAGCCGCAGCTCGACGCGGGCAGGCTCCAGCGCCGTCGCCTCGATCGCCGGGTCGCTCTCGACGCGGAAGCGCTGCGCCAGCGCGATCACCGCCGGATCGTTGATCCGGTCCTCGGCATAGCTGCGCACGTCGATATGCCCGTCGATCAGCGCGCGGGCGAAGGAGAACGCCGCGTTGAACTGGGCATGCACCACCGGGCTTGAAGATGTCGACGGGTCGTAGTGCGCACCGACGCACTCGCTGTTGACTTCGCCCATGCGGATCACACCACCCTCGATCTGCTCCGGCGAAACCCCGCGGTCGCGCATCTCCAGCGCGAGCTGGATGGTCGGGTGGTTGCAGCGGCAGCAGGGGTACGGCTTCATGCTGAGGTTGCCGGCCTCCCAGCGCTCGCCGAGCCCGCCCATGAGCTGGTCGAGGTCGACCTCGCCGCGCTCGTACAGGGTGAACAGCCCGGCCTCTCCTTCCAGAACCCGCTTGATCCCGGTCAGGCCGTCGGCGGCGAGGAAGGCGGCCGTCACGCCGTTGCGCGCCGCGAAGCCGGGCCCCAGCCGCTTCGCCAGCACCCCGTCGACCAACGGCTGGCGGGTGCCGCTCATCTGGTGGTAGGCGAGGCCGAAGGCGTCGAGCATGCGCTCGCCGTCCAGCCCCAGGACGTGGCCGGCGGCGACCGCCGAGGCCAGCGCGCCGAGCGCGGTCGTCGGATGCCAGCCCTTGCCGATGCTGTTGTAGCAGGCGAGCCCGAGGCGCGCGTGCAGCTCGACACCGATGGCCGTCGCCGCGACGAACCGCCGGCCGTCGATGCCGCCGAGTTCCTGCGCCGCCGCCAGCACCGCCGGAAGCACCACGCAGTATGAATGCGTGCGGGCCGGATCGTGCTGGTCGTCGAAGTCGAGGGCATGGCCGGCGGCGCCGTTGGCCAGCGCCGCCGCCGGGGGCGAGCCCTGCCAGCCGCCCACCAGCGCGGTACAGCGGCCGTGGCCTTCCCAGGCGCCGAGCCGGCCGTTGAGCGCCGGGATGCCCGGCGCGTTCGCCGCCCCGCCGATCACGCCCAGCGTATCGAGCAGGAACAGCTTCACCCGGCCGACGAGGTCCGCCGGCAGGTCCTCGTAGCGCAGTGCCGCGAGGGTGCCGCACAGGTCGCGGCTCAGTCCCTCGCGATAGCCCGTCTTCGTCGCCATCGCCTTAATCCTCCATCCGGCCGGCTACGCGATCGCGCCTTCGGCCTTCAACTCACGCAGCGAGGCCTGCCAGGCCCTGACGGTGCGCTCGACGTCCTCGTCGTCGTGGATGGCGGAGATGATTCCGCCACGCCAGCCCTTCAGGTCGATGCCGTGGTTCAGCATCGCCAGGCGCATCTTCGCCAGCATATCCTTGCGCGACTCGCCCTTGAACGCCGACGCCGGCTGCGCCAGCGCGTCGAAGGTCGTCGGCTTGAGGTCCATGCCCTGCGGGTTGGTGAAGATGTGGAACATCGAGAAGTCGCCGTACACCGCCCACGGCACGTTTTCCTGCTCCAGCACCTCGTTGAAGCGCCGGCGGATGGTCTCGCCGGTCGCGTTGGCGCGGTCGCAGGCATCGGTGTCGCGGATGATCTCCAGCGTCTTCGCGCCCGCCGCGGCGCAGACCGGGTTGGCGTTGAACGTACCTTGGTGGCGCACCTTCTCGCGGCCGAGATCGTCGGAAACCTCGAAGTCGAGCCAGTCGAGGATTTCCTTGCGGCCGCACACCGCGCCGCCCGGCAGGCCGCCGGCGACGATCTTGGCCAGCGACGTCAGGTCCGGCGTCACGCCGACGACTTTCTGCGCGCCGCCCGGCGACACGCGAAAGCCGGTGACGACCTCGTCGAAGATCAGCAGCGCGCCGTACCTGGTGGTCAGCGCGCGCAGTTCGTGCAGCACCTCGGGCGGCGTCGGCACCTTGCCGGAGTTCGAGCCGGTCGGCTCGATGATGACGGCGGCGCACTTCTCCTTCTTCAGCACTTCCTCGACCGCCTTGACGTCGTTCGACGGCACCAGCGCGATGCCCTCGGTCACCTGATGGATGACGCCCGGCGTGGGCGTACCGTCGAAGTGCGACTCGACGCCGAACGCCACCGCGTCGTGCCAGCCGTGGAAATGGCCGTGGAAGCGCACCACCTTCTCCCGCCCGGTGAAGGCGCGCGCCAGGCGCAGCGCCATGTGCGTCGCCTCGGTGCCGGAGGAGTGGAAGCGCACCCGCTCGGCGCAGGGGATCATCTCGCACACCAGCTTGGCCCACCTGATCTCCTGCTCATGGCAGGTGCCGAAGTGGGTGCCCTTGTCGAGCTGCTCGTGCGCCTCCTTCATCACCTCGGGATGGCGATGGCCGAGCAGCAGCGCGCCGTGGCCGCCGTAGTAATCGACGTACTCGTTGCCGTCGACGTCCCACTTGCGCGAGCCCTCGGCACGGTCGCTGTAGATGCCGTAGGGCCACATCTGCCGCGAGTCGTGCGCCAGGCCGCTCGGCAGAAGCTCCCGCGCCTCCTGCGCCAGCTTGTACGACTTCGGCGTCCGCGCCCGGTAGTCGGAAACAATCCGGGAGTTGGTCAGGCTGGTGTCGTTCATCGCTCCGCTCCTTCGCCGCCGCGGCGGCACCCATTATTGATGTGTCGGTTCTATTCGGCAGCCTTGCGCGCACCCCCCGCG
>JBBDQX010000025.1:0-4832 GCA_040905765.1 Acetobacterales bacterium | reverse complement strand
GCGGGGGGGGGGCCGCGGCCAAACCCGCATCCCTTCGAGCAGCAGGTCGTGGCGGGCCGGCGGATGGGTCTTCGGCGCACTCGCCGGCGCGGCGTCGACGATCTGCCTGATCCGCCCGCAGCAGAAATCGAGCGCCTCGTCGTCGACGTTCCGCACGTCGAACAGCAGGTAGCCGCGGTCGGCGTGCAGGTTGTAGATGACGATCTTGGGATCGCCGGCGCCAAGCTGCCGCGACAGTTCGAACGCGGTCAGCCCCGCCTCCGCGGGATCGACATGGATGCCGACCCGCACCACGGGCTGGCCGACCGTGTCCGGTCGCTTTTCCAGTGTCACGCCGCGCAGGCCGCTGAGCTTCTCGACGGCGCGGTCCACCTTGCGTCGTACCCCCGCGGCTTCGGCCTCGTGGTCGAGGGACGACCAGCGCGCCATCGCGGCGATGGCGCCGACGATACCCTCCTTGCCCGTCTTCATCGGGCGGCCGATGCCGCGCTCCTGGAAGTAGGCCGCGCGCACCAATGCCTCGCTGCCGGCGACGATTCCGGCGGTCAGGCCGCCTGCCGTCTTGTGCGCGCTCAGGCAGAGGATGTCAGCGTGCTTCAGGATGCCCGGCCAGTCGTACTCGCCGGCCGCGTCGACGATCACCGGCACGCCGCGGGCGTGACAGACCTCGGCGAAGGCCGCGAGATCGAGCAGGCCGACCTGCACCGTGTGGTGCGAGATCACGTAGACGCCGGCGGCGGTGTCCGGGCCGATGGCGCCGTCGAGCTGGAAGCGCGCGCAGTCGGTCGAGGTGCCGACCTCGACGACCTCGGCGCCGGTGATGCGGATCATCTGCGAGACCCGCGCGCCGAAATGGCACTCGTGCCCCTTCTGCATCACCACCTTGTTCTTCATGCCCGTCGTATCGGGAAGCTGCTCGACGCGGGACAGGTCCGGCCCGGTCATGCAGCCCGCGACCGAGACCGCGATGCCCGCCGCGCAGCAGCCGGTGACGAAGGCGGCCTCGGCGCCGACGACCGGCGCGATGCGCGCGCTGGCCAGGCGGTGCAGCTCGGCAAGGTCGACGTTGCGGGGCAGCACCGACATCGCCGCCTCGGCGATTTCGGGCGGCACCTGGCTGGCGCCCCATGCCGTCTCCTTCGACGACAGGTTGATCACCCGGCGCAGCCCGTATTCGGCGAACCGATCCATCATGTCCTCGTTCTCCCCGCCAGCCGCGGGTCTGAATCCCCGTGCGTGGCGAGCGTCCCTGTTGTCGTTTTTCGTCCCGGACGGAAGGACAGGCGAGGCAACGCCCGACCCGTCTCCGGCCCGTCCCGGGTGCCGGCGATTTCGGCATCGTTCGGTCGACGCTAATCCCGCCGGGGTTATCCCGCAAGCAAAGGCGGCGATGTCCGCCGGATCGATTGACACTTAATTTGGCGCGACCCTAGGCTGCTACCCATCAAACTCTCGCGGGGCCCTGGCGTCCCGCTCCCTGAACCAATTCGAAGGGCGCTACGGGCGCTCCGCAGTTGCGGCCGGCAACGGCCGCAACAGGGCCGGCATCATCACAAACGCGGGGCGCACCCGCCAGTTGGGGGACTGCATGACTGCTCACAGACTCGGCGTCGACATCGGCGGCACGTTCACGGACATCGTGCTCATCGACCCGGACGGAAAGCTCTACAGCAAGAAGGTCCTGTCGACGCCCGACGACTACAGCAGGGCGATCGAGGAGGGCACGCTCGCCCTGCTGGAGGAAACCGGCATCAAGGCCGGCGACATCACCGAGTTCGCGCACGGTACCACGGTCGCGACCAACGCCATCATCGAACGCCGCGGCGTCAAGGTCGGTCTGATCACCACCAAGGGATTCCGCGACGTGCTGGAGCTCGGCCGCTTCCGGTCGCCGCGCCTTTACGACATCAACTTCCGCAAGCCCGACCCGCTGGTCGAGCGGCGCCTGCGCTTCGAGGTCGACGAGCGCATCGACGGCAAGGGAAAGGTGCTGAAGCCGCTCGACACGGGCGAACTCGACGCGCTGGGCGAGAAGTTCAGGGCCGAGGGCATCGAGGCGGTCGCGATCTGCTTCATCAACAGCTACGTCAATCCCGACCACGAGCTGGCTGCGCAGGAATACCTGCAGGCGAGGATCCCTGAAATCCCGGTGTCGGCCTCGGCCCAGCTCCTGCCGCAGATCCAGGAGTTCGAGCGCACCTCCACGACGGTGGTGAACGCCTATATCCGCCCGGTGGTCGAGCGTTACATGACCTCGCTGTCCGAGCGCATGAATCGTATCGGCATCACCGTGCCGCTGATGATCATGCAGTCGTCGGGCGGCGTGCTGCGCGCCGACATGGCCGGCGCCAACCCTGTCTACATCATCGAGTCCGGTCCGGCGGCCGGCGTGGTCGGCGCGCACCGGCTCGGCACCAGGCTCGACCTCGGCGACCTCATGGTGCTCGACATGGGCGGCACCACGGCGAAGGCGTCGCTGGTCCAGGACGGCCAGTTCTCGATCATGCCCGAGTCGGAGGTCGGCGACGCCAACGTCGGCCATCGTCTCGTACAGGGCGGCGGCTATGCGGTGCAGGTGCCGACCATCGACATCGCCGAGGTCGGCGCCGGCGGCGGCTCGATCGCCGAGGTCGACGCGGCGGGCGGCTTCAAGGTCGGCCCGCGCAGCGCCGGCGCGGTGCCCGGCCCGGTCTGCTACAACCGCGGCGGCACCCAGCCGACCGTGACCGACGCCAATTTGATGCTCGGCTACCTGAACCCCGGCGTGCTGGTCGGCGGCGAGCTGACGCTGAACTTCGACAAGGCCTCGGACGCCGTCGCCCTCACCGGCAAGCGGATGGGGCAGGACACAACCGACACCGCCTACGGAATCCACCTCGTCGCCAACGCCAACATGATGCGGGCGCTGAAAGGCGTGTCGTCGGAGCGCGGTTCCGATCCGTCGAAGTTCACCCTGATCGCCTTCGGCGGCAACGGCGGCGTGCACGCCGGCGGCCTCGCCGAGCAGATGGACATCAAGCGCATCCTGGTGCCGCCGGTCGCCGGCCTGTTCAGCGCCCTCGGCCTGCTGTTCGCCGACGTCGAGCACCAGGTGATCGCAGGCTTCTACCGCGAGCTCGACGCCACCTCCGTCGAGCACCTCAACACGGTGCTGGCGCCGATGGTCGAGGAGGCCAAGTCGCTGCTGCGCGAGGAGGGCTTCGAGAAGGACGAGAACCAGCAGATCGAGATCGTCGCCGAGATGAAGTACGTCGGCCAGACCTGGACGCTGGGCGTCACATTCCCCGGCTATCCGGTCGACGACACGATTCGCGACGCGCTGATCAAGCGGTTCGGGGACATCCACGAGCAGAACTACGGTTACCGCTCGGACAACGAGAAGGTGCAGTTCGTCGCCATCAAGGTGGTCGGCCGCGGCATCGCCGATGCGCCGCGGGTGCCGGAGCGCGTCGCCCGCGCCTACGAGCGCATCTCCAAGGCCGGCAAGCGCAAGGCCTATTTCGGCCCGGAGAAGGGCTGGATCGAAACGCAGGTGCTGCCGCGCGTCGACCTGCCGACGTCGCCGGTCGAGGGGCCGCTGATCATCGAGGAATACGATACCACCACGGTGGTACGGCCCGGCTGGCGCACCTTCCGCGACGGCTGGAACAACATCGTCATGGAGCGTGACTGAACAGCAACCGGGGAGTCCGCACCATGAAGATCGATCCGATCAAGCGTGAGCTGGTCAAGAACGCGCTGGTCACCGTCGCCGACAACATGATCGTGTCGGTGATCCGCACCTCGCGCAGCACGCTGGTCAAGAACAACCTCGATTTCTCGTCGTCGATCTGCGACGCGGACGGACAGATGGTGGCGCAGGGCCTTGCCCTTCCCGCGCATCTCGGCGCCACCATGCCGGCGCTGCAGGGCTGTCTCGACTACTTCGGGGACGACATCCAGGACGGCGACATCCTGGCCAACAACGACCCCTATACCGGCGGCAGCCACCTCAACGACATCTTCATGTTCAAGCCGGTGTTCGCGGGCGGGCGGCGGGTCGCCTTCCTGGCGCTGATCCTGCACCACAGCGACATGGGCGGCAGGGTGGCGGGCGGCAACGCGGCCGATTCGATGGAGATCTTCCAGGAGGGGCTGCGCATCCCGCCGTGCAAGATCCAGATCGGCGGCAAGCCTAATCCCACGATCCTGCGCTTCATCGAGTACAACGTCCGCATCCCGGACCGCGTGCTCGGCGACGTGCGCTCGCAGATGGCGGCGCTGAACGCAGCCGACCGTGAAATGAGGCGCGTCCTCGCAGATTACGATACCGCCGAGTTCACCGGCTACATGGCCGACCTCGTCGACTACACCGAGCGACTGGCCCGCGCGTCGATCGGCGAACTGCCCGACGGCAGCGTCGAGTTCACCGAGTGGAACGACGACGACGGCATGGGCAACGGCCCGGTCAGGATCCAGCTCAAGCTGACGGTGAAGGGCGACGAGATCATCGCCGACTACACCGGCACCTCGCCCCAGATGGGCGGATCGCTCCATTGCAACTACTGGTTCACCGCCTCGCTGACCTACGCTGGCCTGCGGACGGTGATGCCGGCGGACATGCCGAACAACGCCGGCTTCTACAAGCCGATCAAGGTGATCGCGCCGGAGGGCTGCTGGGTGAACCCGAAGTTCCCGGCGGCGCTGGGAGCCCGCGGCCAGGGCGGCTACCGCGTCCGCTCGATCATCCTCGGCGCGCTGGCGAAGCTGCTGCCGGGCACCTTCCCGGCCTGCGCCGGCGGCTCGGAGTTCGGCATCTCGATCGCCGGCAACGGCGAGGACGGCAAGCGCTT
>JBBDQX010000024.1:0-12292 GCA_040905765.1 Acetobacterales bacterium | reverse complement strand
AGCGGCGCCAGCGTCGCGATCAGTGTCGCCGGCGGGCAGATCAGCACTTCGCACCCGATCGATCCGTGCGCGCGCGACAGCGCCAGCAGCCGGTCGACCAGCGGCACGGCCATTGTCTTGATGCCGTTCATCTTCCAGTTGCCGGCGATCAGGGGAGTCCGCATCCTTCACCTCTCGTTCCGTTGGGCACCCCGGAAGCGGCGGAGTGGTATCATAGGGGCCGTAGCCGTGCTACTGCCGGCGGCGCGGGCCTGTTGCTGGCGGCGTCCTGCCGCCGTTAATATGCGCGCCTTTTTCCGACCAGCGGACTCCTCATGCTCACGTTCCTGCGCAACCACAGTAAATCCTGGCTCGTCCTCGCCCTGTTCGGCCTGCTGATCCTCAGCTTCGGCCTGTGGGGCGTCGCCGACGTCTACACGCCGGGGCAGATGGGCCGCGACATCGTCGCCGAAGTCGGCGACGCCGAGATCACGGGCTCCGAGTTCAGCCGCGAGTACCAGAGCAACCTGAACGAGTTCTCGCGCACCTTCGGCCAGCTCGACGGCAACGAGTTCCTGCGCCGCGGCATCGCCGAGCAGGCGCTGAGCCGGCTGATCAACCTCGCCGCGATGCGCCAGGCCGCCGACGACCTCGGCCTCGCCGGCGGCGAGGAGGCGCTGCAGCGCGCGGTGCGCGACATGCCGGCCTTCCAGGGGCCGGACGGCCGCTACGACGCCAACGTCGCGCGAAACGTGCTGGCCAACTCCGGCTTCAGCGAGCAGCAGTTCCTCCACGCGCTGCGCGGCGACCTGATCCGCGAGCAGCTTGTCGGCAGCCTGGTCGGTGAGCCGCCCGCCCCCTCCGCCGTGGCGCAGCGGCTGTGGCGGCACCGCGAGGAGACGCGCAGCGGCACGCTGGTGCGCATCGACCCGTCCGCCGTCGAGGGTGTCGAGGCGCCCGACGACGCCGCCGTGCGGGCCTGGTACGAGGAGAACAGGCAGGAGTTCATGGCGCCGGAATTCCGCAAGCTGACCGCCGTGGTGCTGACCCGCGAGGCCATCGCCGAGGAGATCGAGGTTTCCGACGAGCGCCTGCGCGAGGCCTTCGACGCGCGCGCCGAAAGCCTCGGCAGGCCCGAGCGCCGCGCCGTCTCGCAGATCCTCGCCTCCGACAGGGAGACCGCCGAGCGGCTCCACGCACGCCTGCGGGAAGGCCAGACCTTCGACGCGCTGAAGCAGGCCGCGCCCGGGCTCGGCGCCCGCGTCGTCGACCTCGGCGAGGTCACCCGCGCCGGCCTGCCGCTCGACGAACTGGCCGACGCCGTGTTCGACCTCGACGAGGGCGGGGTGTCCGCGCCGGTCGAGTCGCCGCTCGGCTGGCACCTGCTGCATGTCACCGGGGTGGAGCCCGCCGAGGAGGCGCAGTTCGAGGAGGTGCGCGACGAGCTGCGCCGCGAACTCGCCGCCGAGCAGGCCCTCGACGGCATGTTCGAGATGGCCAACCGGCTGGAGGACGAGGTCGCCGGCGGCGCCACGCTGGAGGAGGCCGCGCGCGTGCTCGACCTGCCGACCGATACCGTCGGCCCCGTCGACCGCGAGGGCACGACGCCGGAGGGCGACAAGGCCGACGTCCCCGTCGGCTCCGACCTGCTGCAGGAGGCGTGGAACCTCCAGCAGGGCGGGCTCTCCGGCCTGCTGGAGGGCGGCACCGATACTTTCTATATGGTTCGCGTCGACGAGGTGACCCCGCCGGCGCAGCAGCCGCTCGAGGCGGTCCGCGCCGAGGTCGAACGGGCGGTGCTGGAGCACCGCCGCATGGAGGCCGCGCGCCAGCGGGCCGAGGCGCTGCGGGAACGCGCCGCCGGAGGCGCGGCGCTCGACTCGCTGGGCGCCGGGGATACGGTTTCGCTCGGCCCGGTCACCCGCGACGCCGGCGAGGGCACGGCCGAGCCGGCGGTGCTATCGGCGCTGTTCGACATGGACCAGGGCGAGACCCGGGTGGTCGAGACACCGGACGGCTTCGTGCTGCTCGAGCTCGCCTCGGTGACGCCGCCGACCGAGGCCGCCAACGCCGACGCCCTCGCGCAGATCCGCAACGCCCTGCGGCAGCAGATCGCGGCCAACCTCGGCGTCGAGTTCAACAACGCGCTGCGCGAGCGCTACCGGGCCAACGTCAACCAGCAGCTCTTCAATGCCATCGTCAGCCCCGATGCCGGCGCCCCGGCGGGCTTCTGAGGCCGAGGCCTCCGGCCTCGTCCCCGGCGCGCCCGAGCCCGGTTTCGCCCCCTTCGCCGAGGCCTGGCGCGCCGGCCGGCCGCAGGTCGTCTGGACGCGCCTGGTCGGCGACCTGGAGACGCCGGTCTCCGCCTACCTCAAGCTCGCCGAGGGACGCCGCAACGGCTTCCTGCTCGAGTCGGTGGAGGGCGGCGCCACCCGCGGCCGCTACTCGATCATCGGCATCGAGCCCGACCTGATCTGGCGCTGCCGCGGCGACCTGGCGGAGACCAACCGCGACGCCCTTTCCGACCCCGACCGCTTCGGCGCGCCGGAACAGGGCGCGCTCGATTCGCTCCGCCGCCTCGTCGACGAATGTCATATCGACCTGCCGGACTTCCTGCCGCCGATGTCGGCCGGGCTGGTCGGCTACATGGGCTACGACATGGTCCGGCTGATGGAGCGGCTGCCGGACGGCAACCCCGACGTGCTCGGCATCCCCGACGGGCTGTTCCTGCGCCCCACGCTGGTCGCCGTGTTCGACAACGTCGAGGACAGCATCACCGTCGTCACGCCGGTCTGGCCGGCCGGGGACATTCACGCCGGCGGCATCGACGCCGAGACCGCCTACGCCGCCGCCGCCGGGCGGCTGGAGATGGCGGTGCAGGCGCTCGACCGCCCGGTGCCGGCGACCCGCCGCGCGCCGCTCGAACGGCCCGACCTGCCCGCAACCGACCTGCCCGAGCCCGCATCCAACGTCGGCCGCGAGGGCTACCACGCGATGGTCGCGCGGGCGAAGGAGTACATCCGCGCCGGCGACGCCTTCCAGGTGGTGCCGTCGCAGCGCTTCCGCGTGCCGTTCGCGCTGCCGCCCTTCTCGCTTTACCGCGCGCTGCGCCGGCTCAACCCCTCGCCCTTCCTGTTCTTCCTCGACTTCGGCGGCTTCGCGCTGGTCGGCTCGAGCCCCGAGATCCTGGTCCGGCTGCGCGACGGCACCGTCACCATCCGCCCGATCGCCGGCACCCGCCGCAGGGGCAAGGACGCGGCGGAAGACAAGGCGCTCGCCGAGGACCTGCTGTCCGACCCGAAGGAGCTGGCCGAGCACCTGATGCTGCTCGACCTGGGGCGCAACGACGTCGGCCGCGTCGCCGAGGTCGGCTCGGTGCGCGTCACCGAGAAGATGATCGTCGAGTACTACTCGCACGTCATGCACATCGTCTCGAACGTCGAGGGCCGCATCCGCCCCGACCACGACGCGCTGTCGGCGCTGGCCGCGGGCTTCCCCGCCGGCACCGTGTCGGGCGCGCCGAAGGTGCGGGCGATGGAGATCATCGACGAGCTGGAGCCCGAGCGCCGCGGCTTCTACGGCGGCTGCATCGGCTACTTCGCCGCCAACGGCACGATGGACACCTGCATCGCGCTGCGCACCGCGCTGGTCAAGGACGGCACGATGTACGTGCAGGCCGGCGGCGGCGTGGTCGCCGACAGCGACCCCGAGGCCGAGTACCAGGAAAGCCGCAACAAGGCCCGCGCCCTGATCCGCGCCGCCGAGGAGGCGGTGAGGTTCGCGCGGGCGGGGCATAATAATGGGGGGCGGGGGTAGGCGTCCGCCCGGTCGACAATCGCTACGCGCCATGCTGGTAATGCCAAGCTGCGACGCAACAGCCGGTGCATGAGGCGATATGCAAGATTTCCATAATCCGTTTATCACCAGACAGTTCCTGAGGTCCGTCTGGGCGCTCGATTTCGCGGCGTTCAAGGACACGCCAGCGGAACGAGAGCTTTTCGACCGGCTTGTCCGCTGGTCACGACGAGCGGATCTTCGCGAACGGTCGGCCCAGTCCGCCTTCCTGGAAGAGTTCTTCCGTAAGACATGGGGCTACGTTCAGTCCGGCCAGGCCGGCGGAGAAGAAGCTTTTTCGCTCATTCCGGATTTCGGGCTACGAGATCACGCGGATGGCGGATGACAGAAATTCGCAGACGCTGCTTTGGGATGCTTTTCGCCAAACCAAGCCGATGACATGCGGCTTCCGCAGGTGTTATGCGAGTTCAAGGATATTACCAGTGCGCTCGACGCACCTCAGCGACGCAAGAGGGACAACCGGTCGCCGGTGCAGCAGGGGCTTTCGTATCTCTCGGCCGCTCGACGCGGAATATTCGGGCACGAGCCGATTGTCCCGACTTTCGCCATCATCACCGACATGAACGAGTTTCGGCTGTATTGGGCCGACAAGGGGGAACGACAATCGCTCCGTTTCGTGATCAAACCCGGCGACTTGTTTCAGGGACCAGCGCTGATCTCTGAGACCGAGGAAGCACGCTTCGACCGCTTCCTCTTCATGCGCCTTTTTCATCGCGATATGTTGACTGTTCAGGCTGCCAGTGGCCGGGCGCGACTTCTCGCCCTTGTCGAGCAACAACGATTTCGCCAACGCGAACTGGAAAATACCTTCTACGCGGAGTATCGATCTTTTCGAGAACATCTTTATCAGACGTTGCTTGCCCATAACGGCCCCGGAACTGATCGTTTTCCCGGCACACGAGGCCGGTTGGTCCGGCTTGCACAGAAGATACTCGACCGCTGCATATTCATCTTTTATTGCGAAGACGTGGGACGCGCCTTACGCTTTCGCTCTCAGCTGCTGCGTGATTTTCTTATCCATCACAGCAATGACGATTACTTCGATCCAGAGGGTGGAGAAATTTGGGCGCGACTGATCCGTCTGTTCAATGCAATGAACGACGGAAGCATGTTCGGCGATGAAAAAATTAATCAATTTAACGGAGGTCTGTTCGCCGCAGATGATGTTCTCGAATCTTTCCATATTCCGAACAGCGTTTTCTGCGAGAGAGGACAAGGTCAGAATGAGACAAGCCTTGCAAGAAATCCGAGGACTCTTCTCTACTTATCAGCTTCATACAACTATGCAACTGGATGGTCAGAGGGTGGTGCAGTCGGCGATGGCGTCCCCGAAGATCGGCAACATACCAAGAGTCTCGGCCTCTATACTTTGGGGCGCATTTTCGAACAATCCATAACAGAACTGGAAATTCTTGAAGCTGATGCCGATGAACGCCCATCACTCAATCGCACCAACAAGCGCAAGCGGGACGGCGTTTACTATACGCCGGAGTGGATAGTCGAACGCATCGTAGTCGAAGCGGTCGGCGCACGCCTGGATGAGTTGAAGGCGGAATGCGGGTGGCCCACACCCGGTGCCGCAGAGTTGCCGAATGCCGATGCAATCCATGCCTATGACGCTGCTCTCCGTGAAGTATACATTGTTGACCCTGCCTGCGGCTCTGGCGCCTTTCTCATTACGGCATTGCGTTACCTGATTGATGAATGGAGCGCGCTGCGCGCGATGCGTCGCGATCTTCTGGGTGAACGCTTTGCACGCGATGATGACGCAGTTATCCGCGATATCCTCCGGCGCAACCTCTATGGCGTTGACATCAACCCCGCTTCGGTGGAAATCGCGAAGCTCGCGCTCTGGCTCTACACGGCCCGAGGCGACAAACCTCTCTTCACGCTTGACGACCATATCCGTGAGGGCAACAGCCTTATTGGTCCGGAGTTTTACGACAACCTCGCTCCCTATACCGATGAGGAGAGGGAGCGTGTTAACGCCTTCGACTGGCAGGCTCTCTTCCCGAAGGTGTTCGAACGCGGGGGCTTTGACGTAGTCGTTGGCAACCCGCCCTACGTAAAGCTTCAGAACTTCCGTAAGGTCCATGCCGATATGGCAGCGTTCCTCCGCCAAGCACCCAATGACGGAGGCCGGTATGAGAGCACGCAGACCGGCAACTTTGACCTGTTCCTTCCCTTCATCGAGAAAGGCGTATCGCTACTGAACGAACGAGGGCGGCTCGGATACATTGCGCCGAACCTTTGGCCAGGGAACGAATACGGCGATGGCCTGCGTCGCGCGATAGCCAGAGGTCGTAACCTCTATGGCTGGATCGACTTTGGATCGCACCAGATATTCGACGAAGCCATCACCTATACGGCGCTTCAGTTTTATTCTCGCGCACCGAATGAGGCTGTATGCGTAGCAAGCGCGCCAGATGGCGTCATCCCGGCGGACCCTTGGGGGGCGGAGCACTGCGTGCTTCCCTACGAGCGTCTACCATTCGGAGACCGTTGGCTACTCACCACCGGGCCGGAGCGCGACCTGATTGACCGGCTCGCCCGCACTTGCTTAAGACTTGATAATCCGCGCCTGACACGAAGTATCTATCAAGGACTGATCACGAGCGCGGATCACGTCTATCATTTGAGAAAACTAGGGCCTGGAAGATACGAATGCTGCCCAAGAGGTAGAGATGCGCCACCGCCCTACGAAGTCCGTATCGAAGACGAAATCATGAATCCCCTCGTCTCAGGAACAGAAGCGAAGCGTTACATAGAGCCACGAACAGATACCTACCTTCTCTTTCCATATGATGTGGAAGGGGGTCGTGCGCAACTGATTTCTTCTGGAGACATGGCAGATCGCTTTCCTCAGGCATGGGCATACCTCCAGTCATGGGAACGGGAGCTGCGTGCACGACAAAACGGCCATTTCGATGACGATCAGTGGTGGCGTTACGGTCGGCATCAGAACATGGATAAGCAGGAAATCGCAAAACTGCTCGTTCCGCGCCTTGTAGTCTCGGTCAGTTGCTCTGCCGATAGCCGAGGCTCAGCCTATCTTGACAACGTCGATGTCGGAGGAGTTGCTGCCGCTCCTGGCGTGCCCCTCCTCTACCTCGCGGGCATTCTGAACGCACCAGTGGCAGATTTCGTGTTCCGGCGAATCTCGAAACCCTTTCAAGGAGACTACCGCTCCGCAAATAAGCAGTTCATTGCTCCTTTACCAATCCCCGATGCTTCTGATGAAGACCGCGCCGCTGTCGCCGCACGCGCCGAGTGTTTACAGCAACTCCATACACGGCGCCGCGCGCTTCTCTTGGAAATTGGCCGTCGAATGGGGGGCGTGGCCACGCGAATGCAGCGAGACGTCTGGCTTTTTCCGGACCTACCCGAGGCTCCCCAATTCGAAGAGACTGCACCAGTTCAACTTGATCGAGCTGAGCGCAGAGCGTGGGCGCGCCAGCAACGGGACGAGGCGTTAAATCTGCGCCATGAACGCTTGGGAGAGAGGCTTCGCCCCGGCGTTTCTATGGATGCTGTGTTTGAAGGTGGCGAACTTCGCTTCCTTATTGATGGAGAAACCGCAGTTGATCGTGTATTCCTTGATGAGGCGGACGGCCCATTTGTTCTCGCGCAATGGAAGTTGATCGCTTCCAACTTCAACGTGACTGAAAGTACTACGGGAAAAAAGCTTTCTGATCAGCTTCGTAAGGTTGCACTAACGACCGCCGATGCTGTGCGTGAGCAAATCATGGCTCGACAGCGTGATCTGTCGGCAGTCGAGATTGATATTGCCACCTCTGAAGCGGAAATAAACGCTTTGGTCTATCGACTTTACGAGCTTACACCAGAAGAAATAGCGTTGGTCGAAGCTGGTTAGATGACCCAGCGCCCCCACCGCGCTCACGCCTCCGCTTCGTCGGCACCCTGCTGGAACTGGCCCGGTTGCTCGTGCTCTTTACGGCGCCGGTGGCGACGGTGCCGGCGGCGGCGGGTGCCTGCACGGGGCGCCGGACCTCTCGGCCTACGTCCTGCGCCCTGATCCGCGCCGCCGAGATGGCGGCGCGTGGGTAAACGGCCCTGACCGCCTACTCCAGGCGAAGCACCGTCGGCGTGCCGTCGCGCGCCGAGCCCACGGCCGTGGCATCGAAGCGGCCGAGCAGGCGCCCGTCCGCCGCCAGCAGCGTGACCTCGTACTCCTGTCCGGTCTCCAGCGGCGCCGCGTCGTTCGGCCAGCGCACCGTCTTGCCTTTCATCTCGGCCGCGGCAAGTTCCGACCCGCCGGTCGAAACCACCAGGCGCGCCGGCTGGTCCGACCCGCTTCCGACCAGCACGAACAGCGGCCGGCGCGGAATGCGGATCGGCGCCCCGCCCTCCCGCACCAGAAGACCGCCGATCTCGGGAATCGGCCCGAGAACGATCGCCTGGGGACAGCCCGCCCGGCTGACGTCGAGGACCTTTCCGCCGCCGGTCACCGCAAAGGACCGCCGGGTGATGGAAAGCCGCCCCCCCCTCACCCGGACGGCCTCGCAGCTCGCATAGTGGACGAATTCGATCTCGGCATCGGCGGCCAGCACGATCCCCGTGCCGGACGGCAATTCGGTGAAAGGCTCCACCGGCGGCGTGGTGGTCCCGCTGACGCCGGTCGCGAGCGCGGCCTGCGCACGCGCTTCGCCCGACGCCGACAGCGCCATCAGCATCGCAGCCATCGACAGCGCTTTGCCCGCTCGTCTGAAGACTGCCCTGTCCATCTCCATTCCCTAATGTCAGGAGGCGATGTAGAATTAACCATTAAGCGAGTGCTTTTAGTCCGGAGCCGACATGATCCGAGGCCGGAACCGTCGCGCGTTGCGTTTGCCGTCGAACGGCGCGGTCAGGGCGTTCGCGGGCAAGGCGTTTGCGATCATGGCGCTCGCGCTGGCACTCTCGGCACCCGCGCCCGCCGTCGGTCAGACGCCGCCCGGCGCCGACGCCGCCGACCGTTTCCTCGTGGTCGACTGCATGCTCCCCGGCCAGGTCCGCCGCCTCGGCACCCGCACCACATATGTCACCGCCCGACGTCCTCTCAAGACCACCGCCTCGGAATGCGCGATCCGGGGCGGCGAGTACACGGCCGACGACCGCGCGAGCTACGCGAGCTCCCTGAGGGCCTGGCTGCCGCTGGCGAACGAAGGCGACCCGCTGGCCCAGACCTATGTAGGCGAGATCTACGAGAAGGGGCTCGGCGTCCCGCCGCAGTACGATCTCGCGGCGCAGTGGTACGCCAAGGCTGCCGGCCAGGGCTCGTCCCGCGCCCAGCTCAGCCTCGGCGCCCTCTACGAGAGGGGGCTGGGCGTGCCTCTCGATCCCGCCAGGGCGGCCGAGCTGTTCGCCGAGGCCTCGGGCCTTTCCGGCGCCGCCGTGCCCTTCGTGCCCGCCACGCAGGGACCTTCGGCGGCGGAGATGGACCTGCTGCGCGAGGAGCGCGACCGCCTTGCGGCGGAGCGCGACAAGCTGGCGGGCGAACGCGACCGCCTCGCCGCCGATCGCGACAGGCTCAGCCGGGAGCTCGACGCCGCCCGGAACGAATTGCGCGAGTCCGAGCGCCGGATCGAGAGAAGCAGCGTCGAGACCGAGCGGGCGCGGCAGGCGTTCGCCGCCACCCGGCAGGAGCTCGAGCGCGCCGTCACAGCGGGTCAGCAGGAAGCGGTGCTGAAGGCATCGGCGCGGCTCGCCGAACGGTCACGCGAGCTGGAACAGCGCGAGCTGGAACTGTCGGCCCTGCGCAAGCAGCTTCGGGAGGCCGAGGACCGCGCCGCGGCCACGCGCCGCGACATGGCGGCCCGGCTCGCGGAGCGCGAGCAGGCTCTCGAACGCTACAAGTCCGAGGCGGAGGCGGCGAAAGCCGAACTCGGCGTCGTGACGCGTCAGCTCGATGAGGCGACTCCGCGAGGCGGATCCGTGGTCGAGGCCGGTCGGCCCGCCACCCCTTCCGGGATTGATGGCATCGACTTCGGTCGTTTCCACGCGCTGGTCATCGGCAACAACGACTACCGGTTCCTGCCGCGGCTGAAATCGGCGGCGGGCGACGCCCGCGCCGTCGCCCGGCTTCTGGAGGACCGATACGGCTTCAAGGTAACGCTGCTGCTCGACGCCGACCGCTACGCCATCCTGTCGGCGCTCAACAAGCTTCGCGAGACGCTGAACGAGCAGGACAACCTTCTTATCTACTATGCCGGACACGGTGAGCTCGACCGCGTCAACAACCGGGGCCACTGGCTGCCCGTGGATGCCGAGCCCGACAGCACCGCCAACTGGATCTCCAACATCCAGATCACCGACATCCTCAACGCCATGGCGGTCCGCCAGGTCCTTGTCGTCGCCGATTCCTGCTACTCGGGGACGCTGACGCGCGCATCGATGGCGCAGCTCGACGCCGGCATGTCCGAGGATCTGCGGCTCAACTGGATCAGGACGATGGCGGAGAAGCGGGCCCGCGTGGTGCTGACCTCGGGCGGCATCCAGCCGGTGCTCGACAGCGGCGGCGGCCAGCATTCCGTTTTCGCCCGCGCCTTTCTCGAGGCGCTGCGCCGGAACGACGGCGTACTCGAGGGGCAGGAGCTCTCGCGGATCGTCGCGCAGATGGTGGCGGCGAGCGGCGCGGCCCAGCGCCTCGACCAGGTGCCGGAATACGCCCCGATCCGGTTCGCGGGCCATGAGGCCGGCGACTTCTTCTTCGTGCCGAAGGTGATCTAGCCCCGTCGGCCCCGCATCCGCTTGAGGAGGATCAAGTGCCCGCACAGCGCCCCCGCCAAACACTTCTGCCGCGCCGGCTTCTCGCCGCCGCCTTCGTCGCCGGCCTCGCCCTCGCGGCGGCGCCCGTGCAGGCGCAGGATGCAGGCTTCCAGAACTACTTCTCCGGCGTCTGCCAGGGCACGCCGACCGGGCAACTCGCCACCCTGTGCGGCCAGACTCCCGGCGGCAACGGCGGCCTGTCGAGCGACAGCCAATCCTCGCTGAGCCCCTCGCAGGTGCTGAGCGGCGGCGACACCGCCCTCTCCCGCTCGCGCGGCCTGCAGGAGGATGCGCGCGAGCGCATGGAAGACCAGCGCGAGGCGATCGAGGAAGTCATCGGCCCCCGCTTCTCGGTCTTCACCAACCTGCGCGGCGAGTTCTACGAGCGCGACCGAGGCCCCGGCGACCGCGAGCGCGGCTATGAGGGCTCTACCGTCGGCGTCCAGATCGGCGGCGACTACCGGATCGACAACAGCACGCTGGCCGGCATCATCCTCACCTACGACCGCAGCGACACCGACTTCGACGCCGACCAGCCGGGCGACGGCTTCGTACCGTTCCCCAACGACGGCGGAAACGAGGAGGATAACTACGCCCTCAACCTCTACGCCAGCCGCACGATCGGCGACAACGCCTACATCGACGGCACCGTCGGCTACGGTTACAGCGAGTACGAGTTCGCCCGCCGTGTCGTGTTCCAGGAATCGACCCGCACCGTGGCGACGACACCGGTCGTGGCGGAGGCCGACACCGAGGGCTACCAGCTTTCCGCCGGCATCGGCGCCGGCTATGACTTCTACCGGGGCGCGCTGCAATACGGACCCTATGTGCGGGCGACGTGGGTGCGATCCGAGATCGACGGCTACACCGAGACCGACGTCAACAACTCGGGCCTCGCCGTCTCGGTGGACGACAGCACGGCGACGTCGCTGACCTCGGTGCTCGGCGTCCGTGCGTCCTACAGCTACAGCACCTCCTGGGGCGTGCTGGTGCCGCAGGGCCGCGTTGAATGGGAGCACGAGTTCCGCGACGACGCCCGCGATGTCACAACGCGGCTGGTGCAGGACGCGACCAACACCGCGCTCACCGTGCGCACTGACGAGCCCGACCGCGACTACTTCAACGTCGGCGCCGGCCTGTTGCTGGTGCTGCCGAACGGCATCATGCCGTTTATCGACGTCGAGACCCTGGTCGGCTATGAGGACTTCGACCGCACCCGCGTCACCGGCGGCGTGCGGCTGGAGTTCTGAGCGGCCCGGCTTCCAAGCCGGCTGCACCACGAGGCTGAACCGACCGATGACCGCGCTGCTGCACCGGCACCGCCACCCACGCCTCCGCCTCGCCGGCGCCCTGCTGGCGCTGGCCGGGCTGCTCGTGCTCGTGGCGGCGCCGGTGGCGACGGTGCCGGCGGCGGCGGGCGCCGTTCATGGCGCCCCCGATCTCTCCGCCTACGTCCTGCCGGACGGCACCGCGCCGGTCATCTGCTACGGCGGCGGCGAAGCCCCGGCCGAAGACCATGCCGCCGGGCCGCACTGTCCGCTGTGCACGTTGTGCAAGGTCCTGGCGCTGCCGGCCTCCGTCGCGGCGCCGGGCGCGCCGTGGTTCGAGAGGGTCGAGGCGCCCTCCCCCGCGCCGGCCGTCGCGGCGGCCTCCGCGCCCGCCGGCACCCGCCGCGCCCGCGCGCCGCCAG
>JBBDQX010000023.1:9880-12480 GCA_040905765.1 Acetobacterales bacterium | reverse complement strand
CACGGCGCGCGCCAGCCAGTCGTCCCAGCTGAGGTGCTTCAGCGACGCATCGCCGGGCACCTGGCCCATGATCACCACCGGGTCGTTCGGCGAGATCCACTTCGCCGGCTGCAGCAGACCCGGAAAGTGACGGTCGAGGCGCTCGCTGCCGACGTCCCGCGGCACGCCGAAGTCGGCGCGGCCGTTGAGGCCGTTCAGCCCGAGCGACGTCCAGCGGAAGCGGTCGCCGAGGTAGCCGCGCTCCATCACCAGGTAGTGCCGGCCGGCGGCGCGCTGCCGCTCGATGATGCCGCCCCAGATCGAGACGCCCCAGAACACCGCCAGGTCGCAGTCGACCGGCTTGTCGATCTCGGCCAGCTCGACGTAGACGCCGTGCCGCGCCAGGCCGGCGCGGAACAGGTCCTCGAAGGCGCGCGGGTGGCCGCCGGGCCGGCGGTAGAGAACAATCTTCACCGCCAGCGCTCCCGAATCCACGGCGACAGCGCCTGCGTCTCGGGCAGCGACGGATCGTGCGGGCCGTGGAACAGCACCACCCGCGCGTCGTCGGGCAGCGCGCCGCGCACGCCGGTCACCGGGCGGCGGCACAGGTCGGCGCCGTAGGCGTAGACCCCGTCGGCCGGCCCCCACTTGCGCTCGCCCGGCCCGAGGACGTGGCTGATCCAGCCCTGCTCCCACATGCCGTCGGTGCGCACCGCGCGCGCCGCGGCGCCGCGGTCGAAGCCGTCCCAGCACATCTGCCGGCTGCCGGCGCGCAGCAGGTAGAAGCCGGTGGTGTAGTGGCTGCCGCGGTTGGTGCACGGGCAGGTCACGAACTCGGCGTCGGTGTCGAGCAGCGGGTCGAGCGACCCGGTGATCACCGCGTCGAGGTCGAGCAGCAGGATCCGCTCGCCGAACGCGGCGCGCGCCTCGGCCGAGAACATCTTCAGCCGCATCCAGGTGCCGCCCATGTCGCGCAGGTCGTCCCAGCGCGACAGCGGCACCACCTCGACGTCCCGGTCGAGGCCGTCGGGCATGTCGGTGACGCAGTAGAAGCGGTGCGGCTCGGCGAGGTGGAGCGCCACCATGCGGCTCAGCCGGTTGACGTGCTCGGCGCCGTAGCGCAGGCCGTAGCGGTAGGCCGGGTCGGCCCACAGCCAGCAGACCACGCCCAGCGTGGCGATCGGTGGCGGGGTGGCGATCACAGCAGCTCCTCGATGTCGCGGAACGGGAAGGCGTCGAGCGCCGACCCCGGCGAGGCGTTGAACACCGCGACGCCGGCCCGCTGCAGGTCCGGCACCGTGGTGCGGTAATTTTCGATCCAGTCGGCGAAGCACCGCGCGTCCGGGTTGTTGAGGCCGCGCGGGTGGTCGTCGTGCCAGTGCCGGCGGCCGCGCGCGTCCGGCTTCATGTCGAAGCCGAGCAGCCAGACCGGGCCGCCCGACAGGTGGACGGCGAGGTTGAGCGCCTGGTACCCGCCGTTGCCGCCCTGGCGGATCCGCAGCGGGTCGAGGCTCAGCCCCGCGCCCCGCTCGCTCGGCACCCGCAGCACGTCGTCGCGCAGCTGCAGCACGCGCGCGTCCTGCGTCACCTTCAGGCCGGCAAAGTCGGGCCGGTACCGCTCCCACCACTTGACGTCGCAGGCGTAGAGCAGGTCGGCCCACGGCGCCGCCTGGAAGGCGTTGTTGACCGCGATGACGCGGCAGCGTCCTCTCAGCCGGTCAACCGGCGCCAGAGGGAGCGAAGGCCCCCCGGCGAGGATGGCGACCGGCTCTCCCGGCCAGAGGCGCGGAACGGGCGGCCAGAAGTCTCCGGCTTTTCCGCAGACCGCATCGCCGGCTTCGGCTGGCGATGCTTCCTCGCCCAGCCCTCCTGCAGCGCAATCTCCGCGCATCGTTCGCAAACCTCCTGCGCGGCGGGCACCATGCGCGGGCCGACGGCGTGGACGCCGCAGCCGACCTCGTAGACCCGGTGCTCGTCGATCGGCTGGAACTTGAACGGGCGCACGACCTCGATCGCGGCGCCCTGCATGACTCTGGCCATCGGCGGGTCGGAGGCCGGCTTGCGCCGGCCCCCGCCTCATGGTTGCGGCTTGCGATCGCCTAGTTGGAGACCGGCTCCAGCGCGCCGCGCTCCAGCACGGCGACGATGCACATCGGCGTGCTGCCCGGCGTCGCCGCCGCAGTGGCGACGACCCGGACGTAGCGCTTGTCGGTGATGACGCCGACGTGATAGGTCGCCGCGTCCTCGGCCGCGTCGTCGATGGTCAGGAACACGCCCGTCGAGCTGTTCGGCGCGGTGCCCGGCGACGCGATGCCGTTTACCAGCACCCGCGTGCTGTCGGTGATCGCGACGAAGGACGCGTTGCTGGTGTCGCTTTCCTCCAGCTTGAACGTCCAGCTGGGCTGCGGGCTGTTGGCGATGTTGCTGACGACGCCGATGGCGATCAGGAACGTGACCGCATCGAAGCCCTGCGTGTCGACGCCGGTGCTCGGCGTCTGGGTGGTGGTGTAGGCGGCCGCAGCGAGGTGCTGCGTGATCTTCTTGCCGCTCGCCATGTCGCGAGTTGCCATTGATCGGTCCTCTTTCGGAAAGGAATGAACGGAGAGCCAGGGTGCGGGGGG
>JBBDQX010000023.1:1012-9870 GCA_040905765.1 Acetobacterales bacterium | reverse complement strand
CCCCCCCCCCCCGGCAGGGGGCGCCGGCCCGAAAGCCGGCGGGGGTATCAGGAGGTGCCGAACTTCAGCAGCTTGATCGCGTCGAAGTTGAGCACGTCGCCGCCGACCCGCTTCGTCGTGTAGAACTTGACGAAGCCCTTTTTCGTGTAGGGATCGCGCAGCACGCGGATGCCCTGCCGGTCGACCACCAGGTAGCCCTCGCGGAAGTTGCCGAAGGCGATGGAGAAGCTGTCCGCCGCAAGGTCGGGCATGTCCTCCATCGTGCGGATCGGGAAGCCGAGCAGGTTGAAGCCCCGCACCCCGTCCTGCAGGTCGCCCATGCCGATCAGGTAGCGGCCGTCGGCGTCCTTCAGCTTGCGCACCGCCGCCTCGACCGAGCGGTTCATCGCCCACACCGCGCCCGAGCGGTAGGCCGGCTTCAGCTTGCTGATCAGCGTGACCAGCGGATCCGGGTCGTCGGTCGTGGTGCCCGAGATCACCGGGAAGTCCGCCGACGCGCCGGTCACGACGTACTGCAACTTGCCCCAGGCGCGCGAGGCGTCGTCGGTGGTCGCGGCGCCGGTCTTGTAGTCGAGGAAGCCGCGCGGCTTGGCGACGCCGTTGCCGGTGACGAACGCGGTGTTTTCCGTCCGCACCAGAATGTCGGCGACCTTGCGCGACAGCCAGCCCTCGACGTCGACCGCTGCGTCGTCGAGCAGCTTCTGCGTCGCGTGCGGCTCGGCGTACTGCTCGTGCGCGACGATCTTGTGCACGCCGACCTGCGGCGTGCCGGTATCGCCGCTACGGGTCACGGCCTCCCCGACCCAGCCGCCCGAGGTCGCCTCGTTGGTGTCGGTCGGGAACTCGATGTCGGCGGTGCTGATCTGGATCACAGACGCCAGCGCCCGCACGTCCGAGGTCTCGAACAGGCGGGTTGCGACCGTCGTGCCCATCTCGGTCGGCACCCAGTAGCCGCCGTCCGGCGCAGAGCCGACCTGCAGCGCGGCCCGAACGTCCGGCGACAGCCGGTCGCCGTCGCTGCCGCCGCGGCGCAGCAGCGCCTCGAAGCTGCGGGTAAAGGCGCGGTAGCCCTCGACCTGCTCGGCCGTCACGTCGAGGACCGGGTCGCCGTCGGAACGCCGCGCGGCGTGGAACAGCAGCGCGTTGTGCCGCATCGCCTCGTCGGCCTCGCGGTCGCCGCCGGCGCCGCCGACCTGCAGCGCCGACAGGTCGGCCAGCGCCTTGTCGATCTGCGTTTTCAGGCCGTCGATCGCGGCGTTGGCCTTGTCGACCTTCTGGTCGAGCAGCGCGTCCGCCTTGCCACTTTCCAGCGCCTTGATGCGCTCGTCGTTGGCCTGGCGGAACTCGCCGAAGGTCTGCTGCAGTTGGTCGAACAGCTCCCGCACTTCGGCGTTCGGCGTCGGCGCCGGCGGCGCCGCCATGATGGTCGCGCCGGCGCGCGCAAGGGCGGCCGGCAGATGACGCTTGGTCATCGCTTACTCCTGTCGGAAGGTTTGAAGGAAGGCGAACGACGTTCGCCGGGCGCGCCTACCGGCGCAGCGTCTCAAGCACGCGGCCGAAGGCTGCGCGCGTCTCCGCATCCACGATCCCCGCATCCCGCGGGGGTGCATCATCCGCCGCGGCCCTGGACGCGATGGCCTTGGCGGCGGAACGTGACCAGCCGGCATCCCGCAGGCTGCGTTCCAGATCTCGGGTCGTGCTCGGCGCGGCCGGCGCTTGCGCGCGCAGCCCTGCCGGTGTGTTTCTAAAGGTCGACAGGTCGAACAGCGCCGCCTTCGCCTCGGCTTCCGGCGCCTCGATCACCGCGTCGGCGAAGCCCTGCTCCACCGCCGCCGGCCCGGCCAGCCAGGTCTCGGCGTCCATCAGCCCGGCCACCGCGTCGCGCGCCAGGCCGCTGCGCCGGGCGTAGACGCCCGCCAGCGCCTCGTCGATCTGGCCCAGCACCCCGGCCATCTCGGTCATCTCCCGTCGGTCGCCGATCGCCAGCGCCCAGGCATTGTGGATCATCAGGAAGCCGGCCTCCGCAACCTCGATGCGGTCGCCCGCCATCGCGATCACCGACGCCGCCGACGCCGCCAGCCCGACCACCTCGACGGTCACCTGCGCCGGATGCGCGACCAGGTCGTTGTGGATGGCGATGCCGTCGAACACGTCGCCGCCCGGCGAATTGAGGCGCAGCCGGATGTTCGCCTGCGTCACCCCGTCCAGCGCCGAGCGCACGTCCGCGGCGCTGACGCCGAAATATCCGATCTCGTCGTAGATCGACAGCTCGGCCGTATCCTCGGCCGCCACCTCGACCTCGAAGCGCCGCCCCGACGCCCGCGCGAAGAACGGCCGGCGCGCCTGGCGCAGCCCCTCGGGCATGTCGATGCGGTTGTAGATGACCCGGCACCGCGACGGATGGGAATGCTTCATTGCGCCTGCTCCTGCGGGTTGCTGCCGTCCTGGACGCGCATGTTGCCCTCGACGATGTATTCCTCGCCGCCGGCGTCGTCGCGCGGGTCCATGTCTTCCTTGGCGCGCCATTCGTTCGCGCTGATCACGCCGTTGCGGCGCTGGATCTGCAGCGCCTCGGCGCGGCTCTTGGCGTCGCCGCGCAGCAGCGCCGCGACGTTGAACTTGGCGTACAGCTCGTCGTCGCCGCCCAGCAGGTCGCGGCCGACCGCCTGCTCCAGGCAGACCAGCCACGGCGTCAGCCCGTCGACGACGAAGCCGAGATTTTCGTGCTCGACGTTGCTGAAGGTCGCGTCGGCCAGGTCGCCGCCCTTGTGCGGCGGCACGCCGAAAATGCCGAAGATCTCGCGCGCCGTGGTTTTGCGCAGCTCCAGCCACTGCGCGTCCTTCATCGAGATCGAGATTGGCTTGATCTCGTAGCCGGGCGGCATCGTCGCCGTGCGGTGCGCGTTCCCGGTCCCGCCGTACAGCCGCTCGAAGTCCTCGCGCAAGGCGGCCACCGCCTCGTCGCTGATCTTGGTGCCGGCCTGCGCCTGCAGCACCGCGCTCGGCCGCGCGGCGTTGGAGAAGAACCGCGAGCCGTGCTCGCGCTGCGCCAGGCCGTCGCCGATGCTGTCGCGGTAGACCTGGATCGGGTTGAGCCCGACCACGCCGTCGTCGCTGTCCTTCCAGACGTGAAACACCTGGTCGCGCGCCAGCACCACCAGGCCGCCGTCCGGCCGGCGGTACTCGTAGCTGACCTGCATCGTCCGCGGATCCTGCACCGGCCGCATGCGATCCGGGTGCAGCCGAAGGAGTGCCTGCGTGCCGCCGCCCGCCGCCGGCACCTTCAGGCAATAGAAGTTGCCGCGGAACAGCAGGTCGCGCATGCCCAGCTTGCGCAGCTGGAAGCTGGTCTGCCAGCCGTTCGGCTGCAGCGCCAGCACCCGGTACACCGGCAGGTCCAGCGCCGGCGAACGACGTTCGCCATCGCGCCGCAGCACCTGCAGCGGCAGATGCGCCACCGCGTCCGACAGCACCCGCACGCAGGCCGCCACCGCCGCCAGCCCCTGCGCGTTGTGAACGTTGACGCTGACGCCGGAGTCCGCCGTGCCGCCGTGCAGCGACTGGCGAACGACGTTCGCCAGCTCTTCCGACGTAGTGATGCTGTTGTCCGACGCCTGCGGCCGGAACGCCCGGCCGAGCCGGGCGAGGAAACCTGCCATCGGTGCTCCTTCGCCTAGCGGAACATGTCGCCCTGGCGGTACTCGATCTCGGTGCCGCCTTGCTCGCCGGTGGCGCGCGCCAGCGCCATGATCGCGGCCACCATGCCGTCGATCCGCCGCGGGCTTTTCGCCTTGTCCGGCTGGATGTTGTCGTTGGTGTCGCGCTTCCACACCAGGCTCGACGCCTGCTTGCGCAGCACCGGGTTGCCGCCGTGGTTGAGGCGGCGCGCCAGCAGCAGCGCCTCCATGTCCTTGCACGGCGAGGACAGCGACTTGGCGCCCTGCCGCACCTCGGTCACGTCGAAGCCGGCGTCCGACAGGTCGATCGCCATCTGCGTCGCGTTCCAGCTGTCGAAGCCGATCTCGCGCAGCCGGTAGCGCCCGGCCAGTTCCTCAATGTCGTCCAGGATGAAGTCCTGATCGACGATCTCGCCGGGCGTGGTCCTGATCCAGCCCTGCTCGACCCAGGTCGCGTAGGGCACCCGGTCGCGCCGCGTCGCCTCCAGCAGCCGCGCCTCCGGCAGATAAAAGCGCACCAGCAGGTGCCACAGCAGCTCGCCGGGATCCGGCGGAAACATCAGTGCGAACGCCGTGGTGTCGATGCGCGAGCTGAGGTCCAGCCCGCCGAAGCACTCCCGGCCGGCCAGAAGCTCGTCGTCCAGGTCGGCCGGGCAGGCGTCCCACACCGACAGCGGGATCGCCGCGTTGGCGTTCTCGCCCCAGACGTTGAGGTGATATCGCTTGAAGCCCGGCTGCCTCGACGCCTGTGCCACGGCCCGAAGCGCCAGTTCCTCCAGCTTTTCCGCCTCCAGGCCGATGCCGAGGTTCGGGTTGGCCTTCGCCCAGGCCGCCGGGTCGGCCCAGTCGTCGCCAGGGTCGATCACCTCGCCCGCCTCGTCGTAGCGCGGCGGATCGATGCTGGCGACGTAGCCGAACGTGCTGTCGTCGTTCGGCAGCACCCCTCCCAGCATCTGCACGACGTAATCGTGCTGCTCCCAGCACACCGACGCCGGGTCGTCGCCGGCGGTGGTGATGGCGATCAGCAGCGGCTGCGATCGGGCGCCGACTGCCGTCTCCATCAGCTCGTAGACCGCGCGGCTCTTGTGCTTGTGCAGCTCGTCGATCAGCGCCGCATGCGGATTGAGGCCGTCCAGCGTGTTTTCGTTCGAGCCCAGCGCGATGAAGCTGCTCTCGGTTTTCGGGAACACGATCGCCGATTGCAGCAGGTCGAGGCGGCGCCGCAGGCTGGCCGGCCCGCGCCGCACCATCGACTTCGCGATGTCAAGCAGGTACTTCGCCTGGTCCTTTTTCGTCGCCGCGCTGTAGACCTCGGCGCCGAACTCGCCGTCGGCGACCAGCATGTAGAGGCCCAGCCCGGCGGCCAGCGTGGTCTTGCCGTTCTTGCGCGGGATCTCGATGTAGACGACCCGGAACCGCCGGGTGCCGTCGGCCCGCTTCCAGCCGAACACCGAGCCGACGATGAAGCACTGCCACAGCGCCAGCTCAATCGGCAGGTTCGCGGCAGGCCCCTTGCCGTGCCGGAAGAAGCCGAACCACCCGATGGCCCTGTGGGCCGCGACCTCGTCGAACCACAGCCCCCGCGCGTGGCAGCTTTCCAGGTCGTCGAGGTGCCGCTGGCACGCCTGTCGGACGTAAAGCCCTGCCGGGATCTCCCCGGCGACGACCCGCTGTGCGTAGTCGGTGACCGGGTGCGGCTCAGGCTCGCTGCTGGCTTCCGCCACCGGCCAGGAACGCGTCGAGCGCGTCGAACAGGTCGAGCTGCGCCGAGCGGGTGGCGCGCGTCAGCGACGACGGCGTCATGCCGAACTCCTGCGCGAACTTCAGCATCGCGATCCGCTCCCGGCCGTGCGCGATATACAGCGGCGACAGCTGCGGGTAGCCGTTCGGCGTATTGATCAGCAGCGACCCGACGCCGTGCTCTTTCTGCAGCTCGGCCAGCTTGCGCTCGATCTGCACCATGCGAGCGTAGGCGACGCAGTAGCCGCGGAACGGGCCGGCGTACATCTTCGCCATCAGGCCCGCGGCCTTCAGCTCCTCGCCGGCGCGCTGCCACTCGGCGCGCGCGTCGTCGTCGAGGTCTTCCGGGCACTCGGGCAGCTCGATCGCAACGGTCTCGCTTGCCGGCGCCCCCGGCTGCGCGGCGGCCTTGTCGGCGCCGCCGTCAATGCTGCGCAGATGCGTCGGCTTCGGCGGCCGTCCCTGCGTCATCAGTGGATCCCTCCTGTGGCGAACGTCGTTCGCCGGCGATGGTCGAGAAGCTGCGCCCCTCGCCCTCCAGCACGGCCTCGCGGCCGGTCAGCTGCTGCCAGCGTTTCACGACGACGTCGACGTAGGCGGGGTTAAGCTCGACGGCGTAGCAGATGCGCTTTGATTGCTCGGCGGCAATCATTGTGGAGCCGGATCCGGCGAACGGCTCATAGACCGCGTCGCCCTCCTGCGTGTGATTGAGGATCGGCCGCAGCATGCACTTGATCGGCTTCTGCGTGCTGTGCCCGGTCGCCTCGTCGCCCTCGTCGCGCTTGCCGCCGAAGGCGCTGCCGTTGGTGATCTCCCAGACCGTGGTCTGCTTGCGGTCGCCCTGCCAGTTAGCCGCCTTGCCCTTGCGCACGGCGTACCAGCACGGCTTGTGCTTCCAGTGGTAGGCGCCGCGGCTGATTGCAAAGTGCTGCTTGACCCAGATGATCTGCGCTCTCAGCTCGAAGTCGCATTCCGTCAGGGACTGCTCGACCTCGGCCGCGTGCAGCCCGCCGTGCCAGACATACGCAACCTGCCCTGGAAACAGTCGCCACGCTTGCCGCCAGTCGGCGCGGTCGTCGTTCTCGACCTTGCCGACCGCAAGCGACGCCGACCAATTGTCCAGACCGTCTTTGTTGTTTCGCCACTTCGCGTCGTAGTTCACGCCGTAGGGCGGGTCGGTGACCATCAGCAGCGGATCCGCGCCGCCGGCCAGAAGCCGGGAGACGTCCGCCTTGCGCGTGCTGTCGCCGCACAGCACCCGGTGCGATCCCAGCAGCCACAGGTCGCCCGTCCGCGACACCGGCGTCGCCGGCACCACCGGCAGCTCGTCCTCGAACACGTCCTCGGCGCCGGCGTCGTCGCCGCCGCCGAGGCTCGGCACCAGCTTGCCCAGCTCGGCCGGCCTGAAGCCGGTCAGCCCGAGGTCGACGCCCATGCCCTGCAGCTCGCCCAGCTCGACGGCCAGCAGCTTGTCGTCCCACTTGCCCAGCTCGGCGATCTTGTTATCGGCGATGCGCAGCGCCCGGACCTGCTTTTCGCTGAGGTCGGTCACCTCGATCGCCGGAACCTTCTTCAGCCCCGCCGCCTCGGCCGCCAGCACCCGGCCATGCCCGGCGATGATGCTGCCGTCGGCCTCGACCAGCACCGGCACCCGGAAACCGAACTCCTTGATCGCCTTCGCCAGCGCCTCGATCTGGCGCTTCGGGTGCTGCTTGGCATTCCGCGCATACGGCACCAGCCGCGACAGCGCCATCTGCTTGACCCGCATGCCGCCCGTTGCGGCCTTGCGCTTCACCGGCTGCTCACCCCCCACCTGACCTACCCCCCCCCTGTTTTTTTCCCGGCCACAAAAACGCTTTTCCCCCCCCGGTCCACACGGGCGAAGGCTAGAGATCCGACCGGCCCCCGCCCCAGCCGTTCTCTTCGGCCGTCTTGCGGGAGTGGCACGGCTTGCACAGTGGCTGCCAGTTGCGCCGGTCCCAGAACAGCAGGCGATCGCCGCGGTGCGGCTTGACGTGGTCGACCTCGGTGGCAGGCACCGTCTCGCCGCGCGCCGCGCAGTCGCTGCACAGCGGGTTGAGCCAGAGGAACGCCGCGCGCGCTTTCCGCCAGGCGTGGCCGTAGAGCCTCGCCGCCGCGCTGCCGCGACGCCGCCGGTCCTGTCCCTGCTTGAGCTTGCGGCACGCCGGGCAGTGCCGCTCGGTGGTCTTGCGCTCGCAGCCTGGCGTGGCGCAGACCTTGCCCCATCGCTCCGGCAGCGCGCCCTCCCTCGGCCGCAAACGCGAAGCGCCGGCGACCCCTTCGGGTGCCGGCGCTCGGTGTCGGAAGCCTCATGCTGCCGACAGTGACGATTTACACATGAAACAGCCGTCCCGTTGCAAGGACTTTTTTTGCGTCCAGCCTCCCGTCCATCACCGCGAACAGGTGCAGCGCCCAGCAAAGGTCGTTGCGGATCAAAGCCTTGATCGGGTTCCCGCGGCCGCGAAGTTTCTTTGCCAGCCCCTCCAGCGTTTCCCCGTCGACGACGACCGAAATCACCACCGACGCGACCCGCGCGTGGCCGCCCGCGCGCCAGTCCGCCGTCGCCCTTCCTTCCGGCGTCGGCAGCCAGTGGCCCTCCATGCGCGCCATCCACGGCTTGTAGACCCTGCGGTACAGCGGCCCGAGCCGGCCCCGCGGATCGGTCGGCTCGGCCGGCCCTGCGCGCTGCCGTCCATAGCTCGGCCCCCATTTCGCACCCCGCGCCACCAGCCGCCGCACGACGTGCTCGTAGATCGCGGCGATGTCCCACGCCGCATCGAGTCCCTCCGGCAGCAGTTGCCCGCGCTCGTGAAGCCGCCGCAGCGTGTCCCGCTGGCACCGCCGCTTGGTCTGGCGGGTCGGCCCAAGCCCGTCGCCGCGGATCTCGGCGTGGTTGGTCAGCCCCGCCCGCGCCAGCCCGATGTCGTCGATCTCTCGCAGCGCCAGCGCCCGCCGGTGCCTCGGATGCCTCGCCCGCAACGCCATCGCGTCCTCCCCCGCCAGCCGCTTCATCGCCCGCCCCTTGCGCTGCCCGCCCGATCCGCCGCCAGCTGCTCGCGAAGCCGCGCCCGGCTGGCCTCCTGCCACTTCGTCGTCGCCCAGCCTTTCGGCTCGACGCTCACCGTCCGCCCGAGGATCTCGCCGACCATCCGCGCGTAGATCTGGCGCCAGCCGGTGACCCAGCCGCTGATCGCCGGCACCGCCAGCGTCATCGCCTCGCCGTCGTCGGTCAGCACCACCGCCTGGTCGACCAGGTCGTGCGCCTTGTCCCAGCTGGTCCGCTTCGCCAGCTCGCGGCGCAGCAGCCCGGCGTTGTCGCGCCAGTGCTGGCTGACCAGCTGCCGCGCCTCGTCGCCCGGCGACAGCGTGTCGGGATCGACCTCGCCGGCGACCGGCGCCGCCGCGCCGCCGGCGACGGCG
>JBBDQX010000023.1:0-1002 GCA_040905765.1 Acetobacterales bacterium | reverse complement strand
GGGGGGGGGCGCCGGGCGCCTCGCGCGCGCTCGCGGGCGCGAAGGGACGGTTCTGGATGGTTCTTGAAGGTTCGGCGGACACAGCTTGGCCGGGTTTATGGTCGCCGCTGTCCCCCTTTCGGTCGCTGCTGTCCCCCTTTCGGTCGCCAAAGGCGGACAGCCTGTCCCCCTTTTCCGCGCCGCCGGCGTCGCTAAAGGCGGTCACCCTGTCCGGGTTTACGGCGTTCTCCACAGCCGCGCCGCCCTCACCCGCGCCGCCCTCGCCCGCGCCGCTTTCGCCCGCGCCATCGTCGCCCGCGCTCTCGCCGGCGCCGCCCTTGCCACCGCGCGCGATGGTCCCGTAGGCCCGCTGCGCGATGCCGATCCGCAGCCGGTAGCAGGTGGTCTTGCCGCGCCCGCCCTTGCCGTCGCCCTGCCGTTCCAGCACCCCGGCCTCCTCGAAGCCGCGCAGGAACCGCCGCACCGACCGCTCGGCGACGCCGCAGTGCTCGGCCAGGCTGGCGATCGAGGGATAGGCGTTCTCGCCGTCGTCGTTGGCGTGATCGGCCAGCTTCAGCAGCACCATCTTGCGGTTGGTGCCCAGCCGCAGCCGCCACACCTGCGCCATGACGTGGACGCTCATGGGTTGGCCTCGCAGAACGCCTCGGAGAAACCGGGCGGCGTCATGCTGCGCGCGGTCTTGGTGCGCTCGCTGCTGCCGCCGTAGCGCGCGTGCATCTTCGAGCCTTCGCTCGGAAACACCGGCCGCATCAGCGGCGGCCGGAACTTGCCCCACAGCCCGGTGCGCTTGGTGTACGGGTCGCCGTAGTCGCAAGGGTCGAACCACATCACCGGGTCGCCGAGCCACTTCACCAGCTTGCCGACCGGGTTTTCCATCACCCACCACGCCGGCTGCAGCGCCCATGCGATCCGCACGCAGGCGTCGACCAGCGCGAGGCCCTCGCGTATGTCCTCGTCGCTGCGCAGATGCCGAGCGCCGCTGTTGGCGAGGTCCGTGCAGTC
>JBBDQX010000022.1:0-12507 GCA_040905765.1 Acetobacterales bacterium | reverse complement strand
GGAAGCCGTCGGCGATCGGCTCCAGCACCGCCATCGCGTCGACGTCGGTCTGCTCCTGCGAGGCGTCGGTGCGGCCCGGCGTGAACGGCACCTCGACGTCGACGCCGGCCTTCCTCGCCGCCTGCTCGACGCCGACGCAGCCGGCCAGCACGATGAGGTCGGCCATCGACACCTTCTTGCCGCCCCCGCCTGGGTTTTTAGGTTGTGCGTCGTTGAACGCCTTTTGCACGCCCTCGAGCGCCGCCAGCGTCTTCGCCAGCTTGGCCGGCTCGTTGACCTCCCAGTCCTTCTGCGGCGCGAGGCGGATGCGCGCGCCGTTGGCGCCGCCCCGCTTGTCGGAGCCGCGGAAGGTCGAGGCCGAGGCCCAGGCCGTCTTGACCAGCCCGGCGACCGGCAGGCCGGTATCGAGGATCTTCCGCTTCAGCGCCTTGACGTCGTCGGGGGTGACCAGCGCGTGGTCGAGCGCCGGCACCGGGTCCTGCCACAGCAGTTCCTCCTGCGGCACCTCCGACCCGAGGTAGCGCGAGACCGGCCCCATGTCGCGGTGCGTCAGCTTGTACCAGGCCCGCGCGAAGGCGTCGGCGAACGCCGCCGGGTCGCTGGCGAACCTGCGCGAGATCGGCTCGTAGACCGGGTCCATGAGCAGCGACAGGTCGGTGGTCAGCATCATCGGCGCGTGCGTCTTCGACGGGTCGTGCGCGTCGGGCACCAGCGTCTTCGCCGCCGGGTCCTTCGGCGTCCACTGCCAGGCGCCGGCGGGGCTCTTGGTCAGCTCCCACTCATGGCCGAACAGCGTGTCGAAGTAGCCCATGTCCCACTTCGTCGGGCTCGGCGTCCAGGCGCCCTCCAGGCCGCTGGTGATGGCGTGCACGCCCATGCCGCTCTCGAACGTGCTGGTCCAGCCGAAGCCCTGCGCGGCGATGTCCGATCCCTCGGGCTCGGCGCCGATCAGCGCGGCGTCGCCGGCGCCGTGGCACTTGCCGAACGAGTGCCCGCCGGCGATCAGCGCCACGGTTTCCTCGTCGTTCATCGCCATGCGCGCGAAGGTGTCGCGGATGTCGTGCGCCGCGGCGATCGGGTCGGGCTTGCCGTCCGGGCCTTCCGGGTTGACGTAGATCAGGCCCATCTGCACCGCCGCCAGCGGGTTTTCCAGCTGGCGTTCGCCGGAATAGCGGCTGGTCTCGTGCTCGCTGGTCGCCAGCCAGATGTCCTCGGCGCCCCAGTAGATGTCCTCCTCGGGCTCCCACAGGTCCTCGCGGCCGCCGGCGAAGCCGAACGTCTTGAAGCCCATCGACTCCAGCGCGACGTTGCCGGTCAGCACCATCAGGTCGGCCCAGGACAGCCGCTTGCCGTACTTCTTCTTGACCGGCCACAACAGGCGCCGGGCCTTGTCGAGGTTGGTGTTGTCCGGCCAGCTGTTCAGCGGCGCGAAGCGCAGCGTGCCGCTACTGGCGCCGCCGCGGCCGTCACCGGTGCGGTAGGTGCCGGCGCTGTGCCACGCCATCCGGATGAAGAACGGCCCGTAGTGGCCGTAGTCCGCCGGCCACCACGGCTGCGAATCGGTCATCAGGGCGTGCAGGTCCTTCTTCACCTCCGCGAGGTCGAGCTTCCTGAACTCCGTGGCGTAGTCGAAGTCCCTGCCCAGCGGGTTCGCCTGCGGCGGGTTCTGGTGCAGCACCTTGACGTTGAGCTGGTTCGGCCACCAGTCGCGGTTCGACCGTCCCCGGCCCATTCCCTGGGTGCTGATGCCGTGCACGACCGGGCACTTGCCGGTTTTCGGGGCGTCGTTTCCGTCCATGGTTCCCTCCGATGGTAACTGCGGTGCGTGGCGGTCCCCGCAGACAGGCTCCCCTTGCCTGCGAGTCCGGCCGTCTCGTTCGCCGGCGCGGGAGCATTCCCGTCGCTGCGGCGTTGATAAGGGTTCGGTAGCAGTCCGACTCTGCCCCGCCCGCGCCGGTATGTAAAATCGATAGTCTGGATGACGGCGATAGGTTTCAGCTATCGCCGACCACCGCCGTCACCCCGCGCGGCAGCGCGGCGCGGATGGTTTCGGCCAGCCGCCGCAGGTCGTCGGCGCGCGGATAGCTGCGCCGCCACGCCAGCCCGATCCGCCGGCTCGCCCCCGCGGCCTCGATCGGCCGGGTCGCCAGCGCCGCCCCCCTTTCCTCATAGGCCGCCGGCCCGCAGGGCGCCCCACCCAGCGCTAGCGCCGGCAGCAGGGTACACCCCATGCCGGCCGCCACCATCTGGCGGATCGTCTCCAGGCTGGCGGCGCGGAAGTCGCCGCCCTCCGGCATCCCCGGCGCCTCGACGCGGCGGCAGGCGGCCAGCGCCTGGTCGCGCAGGCAGTGCCCCTCGGCCAGCAGCAGCAGCCGGTCGTCGGCGCGCAGCGAGTCCAGATCCGCCTCGCGCACCCGCGCCAGCCGCGCCAGCCGGTGGTCCGGCGGCATCGCCAGGAAGAACGGCTCGTCGAACAGCGGCTCGACCCCGGCGTCCGGCATCTCGTCCAGCGGCAGCGCGACCAGCGCCGCGTCGAGGTGGTGGTCCGCCAGCCGCTCGGCCAGCCGCGCCGTCAGGTCCTCGTGCACCGCCAGTTGCAGCGCCGGCCAGGCGCGGCGCAGCGCCGGCACCAGCCACGGCAGCAGGTAGGGGCCGAGCGTCGGGATCACCCCCAGGCTGAGCGGCCCGGACAGCGGCGCCGCCGCCTGCTGCGCCAGAGCGACGATGGCGTCGGCCTCGGCCAGCGCCTGCCGCGCCCGCGCCACCACCCGCGCGCCGACCGGCGTCAGCTGCGGCCCCCGCGCCGTCCGCTCCACCAGCGCCACCCCCAGGAACGCCTCCAGCTTGCGCACCTGCGTCGACAGCGTCGGCTGCGACACATGGCAGGCGCGGGCGGCCCGGCCGAAATGGCCGTGGTCGGCGAGGGCGACGAGGTAGCGGAGCTCGCGGAGGGTCATGGGCAATGATAATAGCGCCCCGCGATGTGCAGCGGCAGTTGACCTTTGGACCCGATGGAGGAACTCTGAGGTGTCTGAGTCATACTGTATCACCGTTACGCCATCCGATACGGCCAATCATGTATAGTGAATGTGTGGACTCGGGCGTCTGGATCGCAGTGACACAGCAAATTCCTTCCCGCTGAGGTTTAGAAATGGAACTTCGAGAAACTAGACTGCCCTTAGAGCAGCTGCTGCTGGATCCGCTAAATATGCGGTTTCAGTCCGACGACGATTTCGTGTGGCCGGAAGAGCGGAGGTCACATGAAGCAAGTGTGCAACAACGGGCATACAGAAAGTTACGAGACGATACTCTTGTAATCCTGAAGAAGTCTATATTGGCCAACAATTTTTTGTCCGTAGAGCGGTTGGTAGTTAGGCCGTATGAGCACCACGAAGACAAATACATCGTTATTGAGGGAAACCGGAGGCTCTCCGCTTTACGATGGATCCAAGAAGATATTGAGGCCGGGGTCGAGGTGCCCGATCAAGTGCAGAATGTGCTAACGGACATCCCGGTTGTCGTCGCAGAGGGAAACCCGGATGACTTCCCCGCCTTTTACGAATCACTTATGGGGGTGCGGCATGTAGGCGGAATTAAGCAATGGGGGGATATCAGCGGGCAAAGCTTGTCGCAGAGATGCGAGATCGCCACGGGTTGTCGGCCAATGAAGTGGCCGAGCGGTTGGCGATGTCTACAATGGAGGTCAATCGCCGCTATCGTGCCTTTAAAGCAATGCAACAAATGTCTGAAGATGATGATTTTGGAGAGTTCGAATCTCCCTCCTTGTATCCTCTGTTCCATGAAGCCCTCTCTATTCCCGCAATCAGAGATTGGCTCGATTGGCAAAATGACAGTCTGCGATTTGAGGCGGAAGACGAGCTTCAAAAGTTCTATGAGTTAATAACGCCAAGAGAGGGCGAGAATGAAGAGACGCAGCCCCCGAAGATAAAAACATACTTGGATGTTAGAGAACTTAGGAATATTTTAGGTAATACTGAAGCAAAAAGAGTCCTTCTCGATCCTGATAGATCGATGTTTGACGCGATAACGGTTTACAAACGCGATCAAATTACAAACACTTGGAAAACCCAGGTTGCCGAGGCAATTGAAGCGCTCCAGTCTGTCGGCGCTCTTGAATTGCAGAATGCGACTGAGGAAGACATGAATGAAGTGGAGCGCCTTAAGGAAGCCGCTTCCCAGATTATCATTCTGCATCAACGTTTAAATACTGTAGAATAATGCCCGGTGGCCCGAAGGCAGCTGCTAAGCAGCTGGTGAAATATGTCTCAATTGCAGCTCCGCCGAAGCCGGCCACGCAATTCTTGGTTGAGATTTGTTTGAGAGAAAATTGGTTTGATAGTGACGATGAGGCACATGAGGCCGCCGAAAGGTGGCTGGAACGATTTCTATCTGAGCTGCAAGATGAGGCAAATCGCCTTAGAAGTTTAGGAAGATTTGTTTTTTTTGATTTCAATTCGTCATCAACGAGCTATCTGCAGGGGCCTGCGTTCGTTGAGCCGAGTGATGATGCATATTTAACGCGGCACAAGCAGCAAATTAGTCGAGTTGCCAATTATCACTCCCATCTGGCGGATCTAACGCCAGGGGAGTTTGAAAAGCTGTGTGCCGGGGTGCTGCGGCTTCTGGGTGTCCAAAATCCTGAATGCACACAAATGTCTAATGATCAAGGCATTGATTTCTTCGGCCGCCTAGCGATCGGATCGGCGCTTGTGCCGGAGCAAATTCGGCCTAATTTTGAAGCGCAAATGTACGTTTGGCTCGTAGGGCAAGCAAAGCATTATCAGCGAGCATCTGTTTCTACGTCGGCAATCCGTGAGCTTGTAGGGTCCGTAGAGTTGGCTAGAGGGCGTGCTTATAGCACAGGGGGGAGCATATTTTCAGGACTGCATATACGGATTAGTGATCCAGTTTATTGTCTGTTTTTTTGTACCGGAACATTATCTGCTGGAATCTGGCGACTCTTGGAAAATAGTGGCGTAATTGGCATGGATGGGAACATGGTAGCGGCATTTTTAGCAACTAATGATGTGGGTGTGTCGCAGGGCGTATTTGATCGAGTTCTGTTTTCGCGTTGGTTGGATCAAAACTAGATTTTCGCTCAATCTGGGATTGGAAAATAGGGCTTTAGTAGACAGGGAGGATTGAAGGGGTAATGTCGGCGAAGTCGGCGCCCCTCACCCACAGGGCCAAGCTCTCTGAGTCGAAGCAGTACCGGTGCTGCCGGCCCTGCCGGAACACCTCGTTCGCCACCTTCATCGGCGTGCGGAAGCGGCCCTTGCGCCGCGCCGGCATTCGGGGAGTAAGCCCTTGCCCTCGTGCGGCTCCAGGTGCTCGAGGAAATGCTCGTCGCAGAAGCCGTCGAAGCGGCTATCCGCCGCTGGCGGCGGCCGGCCGGCGTCCCTTGGCATGTCGACGGCGGGGCCGGGGAAGCCGTCGATGTTCGATCAGTCGTTCAGGTAGCGCGCCTCCGGCTTGTCCGCCCGTGCGTCCGGTGCCGCATCGTGCCGTGCCGGACGTACAGGTCCCGCGGCATCCGGCAGGCGGTGCGCTCGCCCGGCCATGTTCCCGGGCTCGCTGCCGGTCATCGCGTCCTCCGGGGCGCGGCGGCTCAGAGGACGCCCAGCAGCGACAGGACGGCGAGGGCGACGACGATGACGCCGATGACGTAGAAGACGCTGTGCATGGCTTGTCCTTTCTCTGGGCCTGGCGTTCCGGCGGTCGCCGGAGATCGATACGCAACCAACAGATGCGGGTCGGCGCAGGTTCCCCGCGCCGCGTGCCGGGCACAACGGTCGCGCCCCTTGTATGAGCGGAAAACATTCCCATATGCTGCTTCCGGTCGCGGCGGCGCGCGGCGGCGTGTGCCTCCTGCCGCAGCGGTCGCGGCGACCGCAGAGGAAGCATGGACGCGGCGGAAAGTCGCGTTAGCATGGCTCCCGTCACCGGCCCGCAGCGGCCGGAGCGGGCGGAGAGTCGGGTTGCCAGGGGGGAGGAGCGCCGCAGCATGCTGTCGTTCATCGAGAAGAAGAGCCGCGAGGCCCGCATGTCGATGCGCGCCGAGTGCCGGCCGCCGCGCTGCGGGCTGCTGATTCCGTCCTCCAACACCATGATCGAGCAGGAATACGGCCGCCTGCTGCCGCAGGCGGTCTCGGCGCACTACCAGCGCCTGCCGATGACCACGCTCGACGACGCCGGCATCCGCGAACAGGACGCGGCGATGGAGGGCGCGGCAGGGCTGCTCGGCGACGCCCGCGTCGGCGTCCTGCTGCTGTGCCAGACCGCCGCCAGCTTCCACATGGGCGCGGAGTGGGACGCCGCGGTGAAGCGCCGCCTGTCGGCGGCCGCCGGCTGCCCGGCGATCACCGCCGCCGGCACCGTGGTCGCCGCGCTGCGCACCCTCGGCGTCGCGCGCATCGGCCTCGGCACGCCGTTCCCCGCCGAGATGAACGCCGCCTCGGCGGCCTACCTCGAGGCGCGCGGCATCGAGGTGGCGAACAGCGCCGGGCTCGGCTACCGCGACAACTTCGGGATCGCGCTGATGAAGCCGGCGCAGGTGCTGGAACTCGCCGCCCGCGCCAATGCGCCGGACGCCGAGGCGGTGCTGCTGCCCGGCGGCAACATGCCCTGCCTGCCGGCGCTCGCCGCCGCCGAGCAGGCGCTCGGCAAGCCGGTGCTCAGCACCAACCAGTGCGGCGCCTGGGCGATGCTGTCGGTGCTCGGCCGCGCCGCGCCGATGAAGGGCGCCGGCGTGCTGCTGGCGCGCCACTTCGGCAAGTTCGACGTCGCGATGGCCGGCTGAGGCGCCGCCGCCGGCCCGGGCCGCCTATCGTTCCGAATCAAGGGGTTAAGCGGGACCGACGTTGACAAATGATGACATTTACGGCCCCGCCGGATCGCGCACCTCGGCTCAGGGCTTCACCGCCTCGCCCAGCTCCTCCAGCACCACCGCCAGGCCGCGCATGGCGACGCGGGCGCGCTCCTCGATCAGGTTGCCCTCGCCGTCGAGCATGCCGCGCCCCGGCGTCACCGTGACGATGCCCTCGTCGGACGACGGCGGCAGCAGGCCCAGCGCCGCCAGCCCGTTCATCAGCAGGTTCACCCCCGCCGCCTTGTCCTCGATGCAGAACAGCGGCAGGCCGAACTGTCCGTCGCGCTCGTTGTCCCAGGTGCGGGAGTAGCAGATCTCGACGCCGCCCTCGCTGTCGTTGCGCTCGATGGTGATGCCGTCGCCCCAGCGTTCCTTCACCGCCGCCAGTTCCTCCCCGGCGATGTCCGTCAGCCGCTGGCAGGTGTCGCGGTACAGCTCCTCGTTCTCCGACAGCCACTTCAGCGCGGCGTACAGCGCCACCGTCGCCTCGCGGCCCGGATCGAAGTGGATCCAGCTGCCCTTGCCGACCGTCGGCGTCATGCCGTGCCGTTCCGAGTGCAGGCCCATGGCGCGGCGCAGCGGCAGCATCTCGGTGTCCGGCCCGATGGCCAGCCCGCTGGTCGCCGCGCCCGCCACCTTGTCCATGCTGAACATCGTCACCGACGCACGGCAGCCGTCCGGGTGCGGGCAGATCAGCGGCGTGCCGCGCGCCGCATCCACGATGTAGGGGATGTCGAACTCGGCGGCCAGCGCGCCCATCGCCTTCTTCAGGTCGCTGGTCTCGCCGTCCGACTTCTTGCCGTAGCCGTAGCCCGTGGTCTCGTAGCCGAGGCCGACGATCGCCGACACGGTATCGGCGTTGCGCTCGATGGCGTTGCGCAGCCGCGCCGCCGTCGCCAGCGGGTTGACCCGGGTCAGCAGCGGCGTGATGTGCTGCTTGATGCCGTGCAGGCCATAGTCGCCGCCCGCCGCCTTGACCAGCAGCAGGTCGAGGTTCTCCAGCCGGCGGCCGAGCACGCCGAGTTCCCCCGCCGTGCTGACGCGGTCGGCGAACAGGTCCTTGTACTTCGGCGGCCACGGCCGGCCATAGCCCAGGTGGTGCTCGGCGTTCGACTCGTGCAGCGCGACGTAGCGCGCCCGCGGCGGGTCGCCGCGCCCGACGTGCGACGGCGCCGCCAGCACGTCGATGGCCAGCAGCAGCGCCGACTCGCAGCTGTTGGTGACGACGCAGTCGTAGTGCCCGCCGTAGTGGTCCTTGATCAGCCCGCGCACCTTGTCGTTCCACGCGCCGAGGCTGGTCTTGCCGGTCGCCCCCGCCACCATCGCGTCGAGCACGTCCCGGCGCAGGTAGGACGGCCGCGCGGAGTTGGAGCCGGTCAGGCTGAGGTCGCCCTTCCACTCCTCCTTGACGCCGACCTCCTTGGCCCGGTCGGCGACGCGCTTGAGGAACCTGTCGCGGCCGTCGAACAGCGCCCGGTAGAAGTCGCTGCGGTGCATGTCTTGTTCCCCCTGTTCAGGCGCGGGCGGCCCGCGCTGTGGTCGTCGCCGTCTCGTCGAGCGTCATCGTCGCCGGGTCGATCACCACGCCGTAGACCTCGCGGGCGCGGCCGGGCGACACCTTTTCCTGGCGCACGTCCTCCAGCACCAGCGCCGGGTCGCGGGCGAACGGGTCGCCGTAGCCGCCCGAGCCCGGCATCTCGCCGCGGAACACCGTGTCCCGCTTCATGGTGCGGATGAACTTCGCCTCGATACGGCGGGTCTCGCCGCCCTCGATCATCAGGCAGCGGCCCCTGGCGCCGTCGCCGCCGCCGAACAGGCCCCACGGCGCGAACTTCTGCCGGTCGGACCGCAGCTGCACCGTCGACGTGCCGGCCAGCATCCGGTACTGCCGGACGAGGCCGAGCGCGCCACGCCATTGCCCCGCGCCCTCGGTGTCCGGCAGGAAGGCGTACTCCTCGATCATCACCGGGTTCTCCGCCTCGATCACCTCGACCGGCACGTTGGCGACGTTGCCCAGCGCGTAGGGGCCGGCGTCCTGGCCGTCATGGTCCGGACCGCCGCCGTGCCCGGTCATGTTGTGGAACTCCAGCAGCAGGAACGGCTTGTGGTCCTCCTCGTACCCGGCGATGACGATGGCGAACTCCGAGCCGCCGGGGCAGGCTCCGGCCTTGCCCGGCATCAGCTTCGCCAGCGCGCCCAGCACGATCGACCGGCAGCGGTAGCCCGCCTGGCCGCGCGCCCCGACCGGGGCGGGGAAGGCGGGGTTCACGAACGTCCGCTCCGGCGCTGTGATGGTGATCGGCTTGTAGAAGCCGGCGTTGTTCGGCATGTCCGGGTCGATCACCGTGCGGATCGCGGCGTAGGCGCAGGAGGCGGTGAACCAGAAGTTCGGGTTCAGCGCGCCGGTCGTCTGCGGACTGGTGCCGGTGAAGTCGACCGTCAGGTGGTCGCCCTTCTTGGTCAGGGTGATGTGGAACTTCACCGGCTCGTCGCCGACGCCGTCGCTGTCGTTCCAGTCGTCGAACTCCACCACCCCGTCCGGCAGCGCCGCGATGCCCCGGCGCGTCACCCGCTCGGTGTAGTCGATCAGGTCCTGCATGTAGGCCTTGAAGATGCGGGTGTCGTGTTCCTCCAGCATCTTCGTCATCTCGCGCTCGCCGATCTGCAGCGCCGCGATCTGCGCGCGGACGTCGCCCATCACCTTGTCGGGGACGCGGACGTTGTTCTCGATGATCCGCCACAGGCTGTCGTTGACCTTGTTGTTCTCCATGATCTTCATCGGCGGGATGCGCAGCCCCTCCTGGAAGATCTCGGTGGAGTCGGTCGCGTTGCCGCCCGGCACGCGCCCGCCCATGTCGGTGTGGTGCAGGATCACCGACAGGAACACCACCCGCTCGCCGTCCTTGTAGACGGGGCGGAACATGAAGATGTCGTTGAGGTGGCTGGCGCCCCGGTAGGGGTCGTTGGAGGCGAGGATGTCGCCCTCGCGGATGTCGTCGCCGAAGTGCTCGAGGCAACCCGCCAGCGCCGGCATCGTGGCGCCGAGGTGGACCGGCAGGGCGAGGCCCTGCGCCACCATCTGGCCCTCGGCGTCGCAGATCGACGTCGAGAAGTCCATGTTGTTCTTGACCACCGTCGACCGCGAGGTCCGCACCACGGTGACGATCATGTTGTCCGCGATGGTGACCAGCGCATTGCGGATCAGCTCGCGGGTGATCGGGTTCAGACCGTCTTTCGCGTCGGCGGCGGCATCGTTCATGTCGGGGGTGACTCCCTCATGGTGGCGCGCGCGGCCTCGGTGGCGGCCGCGTCGACGGTGAGCGTATCGGCATCGACCACCACGCCGTACAGTTCGCGTGCGTGGCCGGCGGTCATCTTTTCCTGGCGGATGTCCTCGACGACCAGTGCCGGGTCGCGCATCAGCGGGTCGCCCCAGCCGCCCGAGCCCGGCATCTCGCCGCGCAGCACCTCGCCCTTGCCGAAGGTCAGGATGAACTTGGTCGGCAGCTCCTCGACCTCGTTGCCGGGGTTGCGGAGGATGCGGCCCGGCGCGCCGCTGCCGCCGCCCTCCAGCCCCCAGGGCTGGTGATACTTGCGGTCGGAGCGGAGCTGCACCGTGCCCTTCTCGGCGAGGAAGCGGTACTGCCGGACGATGCCCAGCGCACCCCGGTACTGCCCCGGTCCGCCGGTGTCCGGCAGCAGGGCGTACTCTTCCATCAGCACGGGGTTCTCGGCCTCGATCACCTCGATGGGCACGTTGGCGACGTTGCCCAGGCAGTACGGCCCGCCCTCCTGGCCGTCGCCGTCCGGGCCGCCGCCCTGGCCGGTCATGACGTGGAACTCGAGCAGCAGGTAAGGCTCGCGCTTCTCGTCGTAGCCGGCATAGACCACCGCGAACTCCGAGCCGCCGGGGCAGGCCGGCCGCTGGCCCTTCAGCAGCTGCGCGATCAGGCCGAGGCCCATCGTGCGGATGCGGTAGCCGCCGAGCCCGCGCGCCCCGAACGGCGCCGGGAACTGCGGGTTGACCCAGCAGCCCTCGGGCGCCAGCACCTTGATCGGCTTGTAGAAGCCGGCGTTGGTCGGGATGTCCATGTCCAGCGCGGTGCGGATGCCGGCGAAGATGCACGACGCGGTGAACCAGTAGTTCGGGTTCAGCGCGCCGCTCATCTGCGGGCTGGTGCCCTCGAAGTCGACGGTGATCTCGTCGCCCTTCTTGATCATCTTCGCGTGGATCCTGATCGGCCCGGCGCCGGTGCCGTCGTCGTCGTTCCAGTCGGTGAACTCGACCTCGCCGTCGGGCAGCGCCGCGATGCCCCGGCGCGTCCGCTCCTCGGCGTAGTCGATCAGGTCCTGCATGTAGGCCTTGAAGTCCGCGACCTCGTAGTCCTCCAGCGTCCGCAGCAGCTCCTTCTCGGCGACGTGCAGTGCGGATATCTGCGAGCGGAAGTCGCCGAGAACGGTGTTCGGCACCCGCACGTTCTTCTCGATGATGCGGAACAGGGTGCGGTTCCGCTCGCCCTTCTCGTAGATCTTGGTCGGCGCGATGCGCAGGCCTTCCTGGTAGATCTCGCTGGAATCGGTCGCGTTGCCCCCGGGCACGCGCCCGCCCATGTCGGTGTGGTGCAGCGTCAGGCCGAGGAACGCCACCCGCTCGCCGTCCTTGTAGACCGGCTTGAACATGAAGACGTCGTTGAGGTGGCTGGCGCCGGAGTAGGGGTCGTTGTTGGCGAGAATGTCGCCCGGATGGATGTCGTCGCCGAACTCCTCCAGGCAGCCCGCCAGCGCCGGCATGGTGGCTCCGAGATGCGAGGGCAGGGACAGGCCCTGCGCCACCATCTGGCCCTCCGCGTCGCAGATCGAGGCGGAGAAGTCGAGGTTCACCTTCACCACCGTGGAGCGGGAGGTGCGTATCACCGTGACGATCATGTTGTCGGCGATCGTCACCAGCGCGTTGCGCACCAGCTCGCGGGTGATGGGGTTCAGTTGCGGCATCGGCTTCAGGGTCTCGCGTTCGTCATCGCCGACCGCGCTTTTTCCGTCGCGGCGAGGTCGACCTCGAAGGTGGCCGGATCGACCACGACGCCATAGGCCTCGCGGGCGTGCCCGACAGTGATCTTTTCCTGGCGCAGGTCCTCGACGACCCGCGCCGGGTCGCGTTTCCAGGGCTCCCCGTAGCCGCCCGAGGCCGCCATCTCGGCGCGGAACACCTCGTCGCGGCGGAACTCCAGGACGAACTTGGAGGGCACTTCCTCCGCCTCGCCGTCCGGGTTGCGGATCGAGCGCGCTGGCTTGCCGCCCTTGCCGCCGAACAGGCCCCAGCACTCGTGCTTGTGGCGGTCGGAGCGCAGGTTGACGGTCGCCGAGGGCGCAAGCAGCCGGTACTGCCGCACGATGCCCAGCGCGCCGCGCCACTCGCCTGCGCCGCCGGTGTCGGGCATCAGCGCATATTCCTCGATCAGCAGCGGGCTGTCCGCCTCGACGTACTCGATCGGCGTGTTGGCGAGGTTGCCGAGGCAGTAGGGGCCGCCCTCCTGCCCGTCGCGGTCCGGACCGCCGCCGTGGCCGGTCATGTTGTGGAACTCGAGGTGCAGGAAGCGCTTGCCGTCCTCGCCGTTGCC
>JBBDQX010000021.1:0-12553 GCA_040905765.1 Acetobacterales bacterium | reverse complement strand
CCGCCGGCCACGAAGAATGCGGTGTCGATGCCGCGGCTGATCAGCGTGTTGACGAGTGCATCTCCACCATTCATGGCGATTCCTCTGGACTGGGGGTGTTGCGCGGATGCGCGCCGCGAGCGTTCCGGCTGGTATAAAAGCCGCGGCGCGGTTTGTGAAGGCCGCCCGCCCTCAGCCGGCCAGCAGCGGACGCAGCTCGCGGACGTCGGCGACCCCGTCGATGTTCCAAATGCCGTCGATCAGCGCGCTGCTGCGCGCGGCTCCGAGCACCGGCGCCATCAGCTCCCGCGCCTTGTCGGCCACCTGGTCGCGCGTCATCGGCAGGTCGCTGGTGCCGAGCACCGCGGGGGTGTGGTGTTCCAGCATGCGTCCGTCGGCGGTCTCGATCCGCACCGTCGCCGTGCGTCGGGGCAGCAGGTTCTCGAGTTCCTTGTCGGGGACCAGACGTACCTTGGCGCGCGCCGCGAGGATCTCCGGATCGCGCATCCGGTCCATCTCATGTGCCGCCGCGAACGAGAACGCCCGGTCCACCAGCACGAGGGCGACGATGTGCTGGGCGCAGATCGTCGGCGTCTCGCGGCCGTCCATGATGCCGGCCTCGCGCGCCGGCAGGTGCACGTCGATGCCCCGTACCTTGTCGGCCGTCAGGTCGTGATCCCCGATCAGCGCCAGCATCGAGTCGATGCCGGCCTGGATCGGCGAGCCGACGCAGTACTTCTTGATGTTGGCGGCCAGGATCTCGTAGGTGCCGCCGAGGTCGCGGGTCAACTCCGCCGGGTCCGGCGTGCGCGAGTAGATCGTCAGGAAGTTCGGCAGACTGGCGAAGACATCGGGGTTGGCGCTGAAGCCGATCTTCGCCAGTGCCGCGGAGCGCAGCCCGTCCTGCGCCGGGCGGCCGCCCATCAGGAACGACAGCTCGACATGCTCCGCGGTGTCGCCCATCCAGGTGACCATGCCCGAGGTACATTGCGCCGTCAGCGACAGCGCCGCACGCACCTGCGCCTCGTCGAGGCTGGCGAGCGCGGCAGAAGCGGCCGTGGCGCCCCATAACGGCCCGAAAGCGTGGGTGCTGAAGCCGCGGTCGCACAGTTCCTCGACGCCCAGCGCCCGCGTCAGCCGGGCGTTGACGTCGTAGCCGAGGGCGATGGCGCGCAGCAGCTCGGCGCCGGAGCGGCGCTCCCGTTCCGCCATCGCCATCGCCGCCGCGATGATGCCGCAGCCGGGATGGGTGAAGGAGGAGGCATGGGAATCGTCCGTCTCGTCCGCCCGCGACGTCATGCCGTTGGCGAAGGCGGCGGTCTCGGCCGACGTGACGATGTCCGTACCGACCACGATGGCCTCGCCTGCCCCGACTGCGGCCCGTGCCGACTCGATGCCGAGCCGGCCGGGCGTAAGCGTCGTGCCCGAGACCATCGCCGCGATGGTGTCGAGCAGGTGATGCCTGGCCTTCTCCGCAACCGTGTCCGGCAGCGGCCGGTCGACGGCGCCGGCGATATACGACGCCAGGGGGCCCATCACGCCGGTAGCGCCGGCGTTCCGCTGCAGCGTCTTCATCGCGCGGCTCCCGCGTCGTCAGATCAGCGGGTGCAGCACGTGGGTCTTGAAGCTGTCGCGCTGCGCCAGCCGGTCGAACCAGGCCTTCAGGTTCGGCAGCTCCGGGCGCTGGATGTCCATGGCGAACCAGCGGTAGGTGATGATACCGAGCGGGATGTCGGCGATCGACAGCGCGTCGCCGTTGATGAACTTCCGCCCGGCAAGGTGCCTGTCGAGGATGCCGAACTTGCCGCCCAGCACCACCACGGCCTTGCCGATCGCCTTCATGTCGCGCTTTTCGGGCGGCGTGCGCACCATGCCCCAGAACACCGGGCGGATCGCCGGGCTGGTGGTGCTGAGGTGCCAGTCCATCCACTTCTCGGCGTCGCCGCGCTTTCCGGGATCGGTCGGGTAGAACGGGTCCTTGCCGTACTTCGCCCCGACGTAGCGGATGCAACTGCAGGACTCCCACTGGACATGGTCGCCGTCGACGATGGTCGGCACCAGCCCGTTCGGGTTCATCGCCAGGTACGCGGGCTTGTCGTTGCCGCCGAACTCGCCGCCGATATCCTCGCGTTCGAACGGGGTGCCGGTCTCGGTCAGCGCCACCAGTACGTTCTGCACGTTCGACGAGGTCTTTCGCCCGAGCACCTTGAGCATCGCTTTCCTCCGATGAGGGGTTGGCCGATCAGGCGCTGCGCGCCCTCCGTCCGGGATACAGCCGCGCCAGTTCAACGGCGAACAGGGCGGCCTGCGCGGCCATGCCGCCGGCCAGTCCGGCCGCCTCTTCCGCCGCCGAGTTGTAGTTGGTGTTGGTGTTGATGTCGTAGGTGTAGAGGTTGCCGTCGGTGTCGGCGATGAACTCGAAGGCGGCGATGTCGATGCCGTGAGCCGCCATCAGGCGCTCGTATTTCTCGCGCAGGGGCGGCTCGTAGCCGTCGCCGAGGATCTCGAACTTCGGCCGACCGCCGGCGCCGGGCTCGCAGGCGTCGGCCGGGCAGAGCTCGAAGCCGCCCGCGGTGTCGACCCGCACGGCATACAGGAAACGCCCGCCGACGAACTCGGCGCGGACGATCTCCGGCTGCGGCGCCCGGACGTACTGCTGCACCAGGGTGATGCCGTCGACCGGCTCCTCGAAGTCCGGGCCGTGCACGTACCCGGCGCAGGCTTCCACCGTCTCGAACAACCTGACGCCGAGTCCCTTGCCGGCGCGGTTGTGCTTGACGATGAACGGCGCCTCGAAGGAACGCGCCGCGCGCACCACGGCGTCGCGACCGAGCGCCGCGACCGTGCGCGGTGTGCGGATGCCGGCCGCTTCCAGGGCGGCGTACTGCGAGATCTTGCTGAGCTCCAGCCGCAGCGCGCCGCTGCCGTTGATCACGCGCCGGCCGTGGCTTTCCAGCCAGTCGACGAGGCTCGAGGTCAGCTCGGGGGCGAAGCGATGGTTCCGGGTGTGCGCCGAGGCGCTCATCCGGTTGACGAACAGGCCGTCCGGCGGCGTGCCGAGGGCGACCTCGATGTCGTCCATCTGCCACGCCTCGTTGTCGAGGCCGTTCTTCTCCAGCGCCGCGCGGATCGGCGCCAGCCATTCGTCGTTCTCGTAGAGCAGGTAGATTTGCGGCACGGGCCCCTCCGGGTCGGTGGATTAGAGAGGCCTCCGGCGCGAGTCAAGGCGCCTCGGGGCCGCTGCCGGATCGCTGCCGGCGCCCGCCCATCATGTGGCGGAGGGCGGCGAACAGGGTCACAACACTCAGTGCGAGGAAGCCGTTCCCGTAGTCTCCGGTCGTGGCGACGATACCGGAGAACACCGCCGGGGCGACGATCGAGACGGCGCAGAACACGAAGATGGAGCCCCCCGTGGCCGCAACCTCCTCGCCCGGCGGCGAGAGGCGGGCCAGCTCGGCGAGATAGATGCCGTTGTACCCGGTCGCGGCCAATCCGAGTACGAAGGACAGGGTCATGATCGTCCACAGCGGCCATCCGGCGTGCAGGAAGGCCATGGCCACTCCGGCAGCCGACATCAGCAGACCCAGTCCGCCCAGCACCAGCCGGGGCGACCCTACGAGGTCGGCGACCAGCCCCCAGAGCACGCGGCCGATGGTGCCGGCGAGCTGCGACAGCGACAGCGCCCAGCCGGCGGCGACCAGGGTCAGGCCGAGGCCGCTGCCGAGATAGGCGACGAGGAACGTGCCCATGCACCACTGCATGGCGCCATAGGCACAGGCGGTGAGCGTGAGGTCGCGTAGCGGCGGGTCGCGCAGCACCAGCCGCACCGTCCACAGGAGCCGCACCAGCGAGAAGGGCGCACTACTGTCGCGCTCGCGGTCCAGCGAGGCGTGCAGCGGCTGCGCCAGTAGCGCGGCGAGCAGGCACAGCGCCGACACGCTGGCGACCCCGGCCTGCCACCCGAAGGCGACGGTGACCGCCGGCACGAGAGCGCCTGCCATGGCCGTTCCCAGGGTGACGCCGGTCTGGCTGATCCCAAAGATCAGCGACAGGATCTGTTGCGGCGTATGGCGGACGAGGAGGCGCGACCCGGCAGGGGTGATCGGCCCCTGAGCGAGGCCGATGAAGAAGGCCGCAGGCACCATCAGCCATAGCCAGCCGCAGGCGGCGAGCAGCAGGCCGCCCGCACAGCCGATGAGCGACAGCTGCATCAGCCGGATCGGTCCCAGCCGAGCCACCAGGGGCGCCGCCGTCGGCGAGCCCAGCATCGTGCCGAAGAAGGCGAGGGAGGAGACGATGCCGACCAGCCCGACCTCGACGCCGAGATCGGCCGCTGCCGCAGGCGCCGCGATCTGCAGCGTCAGGAAGGCGGCCGACGCCGAGGTGCGGGCCAGCCAGAAGGCTGCGAGCGGGGGAAGGAAGCCGGACATGGAAACTCGTCTGACGGCGGTCGGAGAAGCGGAGGCGGCTTGCCGGTCGCGTGAGGCGGGATTATTGGTTTATCCGCCCCTTGCGTCCAGACGGTCGCCGGAAAGCGGCCAGGGCCGGTCCAGGAAACGTCGTCGCATGTCCGTCCGCATCGCCCTGATCCACGCCACGCCGCTGGCGATCGATCCCATCGTCGCCGCCTTCGCCGCCGCCTGGCCCGAGGCGCGGCTGATGAACCTGCTCGACGATTCGCTCAGCGCCGATCTCGCCGAGGACGGCGAGCTGACGCCCGCGATGGTGGACCGTTTCCATGCGCTGGCCGCCTACGGCCGCGGCTGCGGCGCCGACGGTATCCTGTTCACCTGTTCGGCCTTCGGGCGCGCCATCGAGGCGGTGCGCGAGATGCTGCCGATCCCGGTGCTGAAGCCCAACGAGGCGATGTTCGAGGAGGCCCTTTCCGCCGGTTCCCGGCTCGCGATGCTCGCCACATTCGCGCCTTCGATTCCGTCGATGATCGCCGAATTCGAGGAGATGTCGGCCGGCAGGACTCCGTCGCCGGAGTTGAGCACGCATGAGGTCGAGGGCGCACTGGACGCGATGAAGGCCGGCGATCCCGAACGACACGACGCGCTGATCGCCGAGACCGCCTCCGGCCTGTCCGACCGGGATGCGGTGATCCTGGCGCAGTTCTCGATGGCCCGCGCCGCCACGCGGATACCGTCCGGCGTCCGGGTGCTGACGAGCCCGGACTCCGCCGTGCGCCGGATGAAGCAGCTGCTGGCGGCCTGAGCACGGCGCCATGGCGACCGCATCGGCGTCCGCGAACGATTACAGGGTCATGGGCCTGATCGGCGCCGGCCACTTCGTCAGCCACTTCTTCCTGCTCTGCCTGCCACCGCTGTTCCCGCTGATCAAGCCGGAGTTCGACGTCAGTTACGCCGCGCTGGGTCTCGCCGTCACGCTGCTCAACAGCTTCACCGGCTTCGGACAGGTGCCGACCGGCTTCTTCGTCGATCGCTGGGGTGCGCGGCGCGTGCTGTTCCTCGGCATGCTGCTGCTGTCCGCGTCGATCGCGGCGATCGGCTTCACCAGCTCCTACTGGGCGCTGATCGCGCTGGTCTGTCTCGCCGGTCTCGGCAATGCCGTGTTCCATCCCGCCGATTACGCCATCCTCGGCGCCTCGATCGACGAGAAGCGGATCGGCCGTGCCTTCGGCGTGCACATGCTGGGCGGCAATATCGGTTTCGCCGCGGCGCCGCCCGTGATGGTCGCGCTGGCGGCGCTGTTCGACTGGCGTACCGCGTTGCTGGTCGCCGGAGTCGGCGGTGTGGTGGTGACGCTCGTGATGTGGTCGCAGAGCGGCAGCATGCGGGAGGAGGCGCCGCAACCGGCAGCGAAGAAGGGAAAGGATACGGAGGGCGGCTCGGCGCGGCTGCTGCTGTCGGCGCCGATGCTGCTGTTCCTCGTCTTTTTCGTGATCGCGGCGATGATGACGCAGGGGACGCAGTCATTCCTCGTCGTGGCGCTGGTCAACCTCCACGGTACGCCGCTCGCTGTCGCCAACGCGGCGCTGACGGGTTTCCTTCTCGGCGGTGTCGCCGGCACCGCCTGTGGCGGCTTCGTGGCCGACGGCACCGACCGCCACGTCGCCATCACCCTCGCCTGCCTCCTGCTGACCGGGGCGCTGATGCTGGTCGTCGGGCTGACCGATCCGTCCGTGGTGCTGCTGATCTCGGCGCTTGCCGGCGCCGGCTTCGCGCAGGGCATTTTCCGGCCGGCGCGCGACATGATCGTGCGCCGCCTGACGCCCAAGGGTGCGATGGGCAAGGTGTTCGGCTTCGTCTCATCCGGCCTGCACATCGGCGGCACCATCGCGCCAGTGCTGTTCGGCTGGTTCCTCGACCTCGGCCGGCCGGTGCTGATATTCGCCTTCCTGGCGGCGATGATGCTGCTTGCCTGCCTGATCGTCCTTGTCGTCGACAAGCTGTACGTGCCGCGGGGTGTCGCCGCGGTCTGACCGGATCAGTGGATTTCCGGCTCCGCTACCGGCGCGCCGAAGGCGGTGTGCAGGAAGTCGAAGTCGCAGCCGTCCGGCGCCTGGGTGATGTGGCGCGAGAACATCCAGCCGTAACCGCGTTCGTAGTGCGGCTCGGGGGGCGTCCAGCTCTCGCGGCGTCTCGCCAGCTCGGCTTCGCCGACCAGCAGGTCGAGCCGCCGCTTGCCCACGTCGAGGACGATCTCGTCGCCGTCGCGGACCAGCGCCAGCGGTCCGCCGACATGCGACTCCGGCGCGACGTGCAGCACGCAGGTGCCGTAGGAAGTGCCGCTCATTCGCCCGTCGGAGATGCGCACCATGTCGCGGACGCCCTTCTGCAGCAGCTTCCTGGGGATCGGCAGCATGCCCCACTCCGGCATCCCCGGTCCGCCGAGCGGACCCGCGCTCTGCAGCACGAGCACGGTGTTCTCGTCGACGTCGAGATCCGGGCTGTCGATGCGCGCGGCCATGTCGTTGTAGTCGCTGAACACCACCGCCCGGCCGCGATGGCTGTGGAGCCGCGGATCCGCGGCGGAATGCTTCAGCACCGCGCCGTCCGGCGCCAGGCTGCCGCGCAGGATGGCGAGGCCGCCCTCGGCCGACAGCGGATTGTCGAGAGGCCGGATCACTTCGTCGTCGTTCACCGCCGCGCCGTCCAGGTTCTCGCCGAGGGTGCGGCCGTTAACGGTCGGCGCGCCGAGATCGAGCAGGTGCGAGAGCCGTGCGAGGAAGGCCCGCGATCCGCCGGCGTAGTAGAAGTCCTCCATCAGCCAGCGTCCCGACGGCCGTAGGTCCGCGATCACCGGCGTCCGGCGCGAAACCTCGTCGAACAGCGCCATGTCGCAGTCGATGCCGGCGCGACGCGCCATCGCCGTCAGGTGGATCACCGCATTGGTCGAGCCGCCGAGGCCGATCACCGCCGTCACCGCGTTGCGCAGCGCCCGGTCGCTGAGGATGTCGGACGGCTTCAGGTCCTCCCAGACCATCTCGACGATGCGCCGGCCGCAGGCCGCCGCCATGCGGGCGTGATTGGCGTCGGCCGCCGGGATCGAGGCGGCGCCCGGCAGCGACAGGCCCAGCGCCTCTGCCACCGTGGTCATCGTCGCCGCCGTGCCCATCGTCATGCAGATGCCGGGCGACCGTGCGATGCCGTCCTCGACCTCCTTCCAGGTCGCCTCGTCGATGGTGCCGGCGCGCAGTTCGGCCCAGTATTTCCAGCTGTCGCTGCCGCTGCCCAGCACGTCGCCGCGGAAATTGCCGCGCAGCATCGGGCCGGCCGGGACGAACACGCAGGGGATGTCCATGCTGAACGCGCCCATCAGCAGGCCCGGCGTGGTCTTGTCGCAGCCGCCGAGAAGCACCGCGCCGTCCACGGGGTGGGAGCGCAGCAGCTCCTCGGTCTCCATGGCGAGGAAGTTACGGTACAGCATCGTCGTCGGCTTGACGAAGTTCTCGCCGAGCGACAGCGCCGGCAGTTCAACCGGAAAGCCGCCGGCTTGATAGATGCCGCGCTTGACGTCCTCGGCGCGCTGACGGAAGTGCGCGTGGCAGGGGCTCAGGTCGCTCCACGTATTGACGATGGCGATGACCGGCTTGCCGGCGTAGTCGGCGTCAGTGAAGCCGAGCTGCTTCAGGCGTGAGCGGTGGCCGAAGGAACGCAGGTCGCCGACCCCGAGCCAGCGAAAGCTGCGCAGTTCCTCCGGGCGCTTGCGGCGGCTGTCGGACATGCCGGGAAGTCTAGCTGACGAAGGCGGCGGAACGCGAGTTGTTCGCCAGCATCTGGTCGATCAGCGTGCCCTGGAACAGCGTGATGCCGAGCGAGTGGCCGAAGGAGATGGCGTCGTCCGAATCGCAGTGATTGAGGATGACGCGCTCGCGTCCGGCCTTGCCGAGCACCTCGCGCAGCTCCTTCTTGCGCTCGGCGACGACGGTCTCGGCGATGTCGGCGCTCCATTCAACCTTCACCAGTTCGGCGCCGAGCTGGTCGCGATCGATGAACGGTACCGAAAGGTGCGTCAGGCCGTCGAGGCACATGCGGTAGCCCTTGTCATGGACGCGTTCCAGCGCTCCCGGATAGCGGGCGATGTTGGCGATGACGTCGACGGCGTCGATCTCGACGATGATCCGGCCCTTCCATGCCTCCTTCATCTGCTTGGCGAACAGGTCGAAGGTCTCGGAGAGTACCGTCTCGATGTTCAGGTTGATGCTGATCGACTTGCCGGGGATCGGCGCCCGCCCCGTGGAGATCAGCGACATCACCCGGTTGTCCAGGCTCTTCGACATCTGCTGGAAAAGCCAGCGGTTCCGGCGCAACGAGTGGCCGGGCACCAGTCGTTTCTCCAGTGCCTCGATCGAGACGTAGAGCTCCTGGAACACCGGGTGCGGCTCGGCGCCGGGGATGATGGCGCAGACCGGCTGCCAGCGGACGTAGTTCGTCAGGTTCGCCTTCGCCAGGATCTCCTCGATCTGGCGCAGCTGTATCGGGACGATCGGCTTTTCGCTGTCTTCGTCGGCGCGGCGAGGTCCGTGGTTGAGCGCCCGGCGGCGTTCCTCCTCGTGCAGCCTGGCGGCGTTGAGCAGGAACTCCTTGTAGTGGGTGCTCATGTTGTACCAGGTGCAGAATCCGGCATCGTCGTCAGACGCCTGGGTCAGCGGATCCTCGCGGAAGAGGTAGCGCAGGGTGTCCACCGCGGGGCGGATTTCGTCGAGGTTCGATCCCCGCCAGATGAACACCAGGTCGGTGTTGCCGAGCACGAACAGCTGTCCATCGTGCAGCTTGATAAGGTCCTCGAATATCTTCGCGGCTATTCGCACATGGTGCGGCCGGCGATGGTAGGGCCGCAGTTTCGACAGGTGGACGTGGGCGGCGCGGTGGTGCGCCTTGCGATGCTCGAGCCGCTGCGCGTAGTCGAGCAGCAGGTGTTCCTGCACCGGCAGCGAATCGCGGGCCTGACCTTGAATCGCCATTACTTCCCCCAAATGACGCAGCGTGCGCGATCCCTGGCGGTGCCGGGCTGGCGCAGTTCTCCGACCTGCCGCTCCGGACGCCGATGCGGCGTCGCTCGTACCTCTCCCCGAGTGGTATATCCCGCCTGAACGGGGACTTCCAGACGCTTCCCCCGAGCCGTCGCGGGGGGCTGCGCAGCGGAAAACTGTGGCTTCCCGCCGGAATTTTGTCCGAGGGTGCCGGTTGATAACCGTTGTGCGTTGCGTTATTGCGCTGCACAATACGAGACAATGCTTATGTGAGGTGTGCCTATGCCAGACTCTCCCGATGTCGGCCACAAGCGCGACGGCTACTACTTCGAGGATCTCCGGGTTGGAATGACCTCGGAGTATTCGCGGACCGTGGATGAAGCCGACATCGCCCAGTTCTCCCAGGTTTCAGGCGACACCAACCCGGTGCACCTGGACGAGGAGTACGCGAAGAAGAGCGTGTTCGGCGGACGTGTGGCGCACGGCATGCTCAGCGCTTCCTTCATCTCGAAGGTGCTGGGTACCCAGCTTCCCGGGATCGGCTGCATCTACATGGAGCAGAACCTGCGTTTCAAGGCGCCGGTTCGTCTTGGCGATACGGTCGATACCGTGGTCGAGGTCACCGAACTGGAGGCCGAGAAGCATCGCGCACGCCTCCACACCGTCTGCCGGGTCGGCGACAAGGTCGTGATCGACGGCAACGCTCTGGTGCTGGTTCCGCCCCGAAAGCGCTGATCGCCGGCCGCGCCGCCGGACCCGACGCCGTTTGACCCGCCGGTCCGCGGCGGGATATGAAGCGCGGCCATGCGCATCTGCCGCCTCGACGAACCGTTGCCTGCGGAGCTCACCGGCGCCGTCGTTGCCCTCGGCAATTTCGACGGCGTGCACCGTGGCCATCAGGCCGTCATCGCCGAAGGCCGCCGCATGGCTAAGGCAGAAGGGCGCCAGCTCGGGGTGATGGCCTTCGAGCCTCATCCCCGCAACGTCTTCCGCCCCGACGATCCGCCTTTCCGGCTGACGTCGCTCACCGCCAAGGCGCGGCTGCTGGGCGGCCTTGGCGTCAATGTCCTGTACGTGCTGCCGTTCGACCGCGAACTGGCGAAGACGCCGGCCCTCGTCTTCATCGACGAGTTCCTCGTCGGCCGCCTGCACGCTGCGCATGTGGTGTGCGGCCACGATTTCGTCTTCGGCCACCAGCGCGGCGGCGACGCGGCGCTGCTGGAGGAAGTCTCCGCTTCCCGCGGCTTCGCCGTGACCGTGGTGGCGCCCAGCTCGGGTCCGGAGGGAAACCGTTTCTCGTCCAGCGGGGTGCGCGCGGCCTTGCAGGAGGGCGATCTCGACCGCGCCATTGCGCTGCTCGGCCGCGACTGGGAGATCGAAGGCGAAGTGATCGAGGGCGACCGCCGCGGCCGGACCATCGGCTTTCCCACCGCCAACATCGCGCTCGGCGACTATCTGCTGCCGAAGCGCGGCGTCTATGCGGTGCGTGCCTGCGTCGAGGACGGCAACGGCGCGCTGGAGGGACGGTGGCTTGAAGGTGCAGCCAACGTCGGGCTGCGGCCGACCGTGGACGGCAAGCGGGATTCCCTGGAAGTGCATCTGCTCGATTTCAACGGCGATCTCTATGGCCGGACCCTCAGGGTCCGGTTCGTGGCCTGGCTGCGCGGCGAGGAACGGTTCGACGGCCTCGATGCGCTGAAACGCCAGATTGCCCGCGACTGCGAGGCGGCGCGGCGCTCGTTGGCCCCCCTTTCCTGATGCCGGGTGTGCTTGACGCTGGGGCGGGACGCTTTCTATATGTCCCGCACCATGCGGCAGGTCCACACGGCGCGCCAGATACTGCGAATTACCGGCCCGGCCCTGTAACGGGGTCGGGAGTGCCGATTCGCACCGACTCCGTCGTGCGCGAAAGGGAGTCCGTCACCGTGACTTCCCACCATTGCCGATCCGTGCCGGACCTCCGGAGCGGGTCACGCTCCGTTCCGGAGAGACCGAGCCGATGACCGTCGACTACAAGTCCACCGTTTTCCTGCCGAAGTCGGATTTTCCGATGCGGGCCAACCTGCCCGGGCGCGAGCCGGCGCTGCTCGACCGCTGGGCGCGCGACGGCCTGTATGCGCGCCAGCGCGCCGCGGCGGCCGGGCGGGAGAAGTTCGTGCTGCACGACGGCCCGCCCTACGCCAACGGCCATTTGCACATCGGCCACGCGCTGAACAAGATCCTCAAGGATGTTATCGTCCGCTCGCAGCAGATGCTCGGCAGGGACGCCAACTACGTGCCGGGCTGGGACTGCCACGGCCTGCCGATCGAGTGGAAGATCGAGGAGAAGTACCGCGAGGCCGGCAAGAACAAGGACGAGGTTCCGGTCCTCGACTTCCGCCAGGAATGCCGCGAGTTCGCCGAACACTGGATCGGCGTGCAGAGCGAGGAGTTCCAGCGCCTCGGCGTCGGCGGCGACTGGAAGAACCCCTATACCACCATGACCCGCGCCGCCGAGGCGCAGATCGTGCGCGAACTCGGCAGGTTCCTGGTCAACGGCGGGCTCTACAAGGGCGCCAAGCCGGTCCTGTGGTCGCCGGTCGAGAAGACCGCGCTGGCCGAGGCGGAGGTCGAGTACCACGACCACAGGTCCACCACGATCCACGTCCGCTTTCCCATCGTTTCCGGGCCTGACGCCCTGAAGGGCGCCGACGTGGTCATCTGGACCACCACGCCGTGGACGATCCCCGGCAACCGCGCCGTGGCCTACGGCGCCGGTATCGACTACGTCGGCGTCGAGGTCACCGAGGCGGCGGAAGGCAGCGGCGCGACGGTCGGGCAGCGCCTGCTGTTCGCCGAATCCCTGCTGGAGGATGCCTGCGCGCAGGCCGGTATCTCCGCACACGAGGTGTTCTGGCGCGGCAAGGGTGCGGACCTGGCCGGCCTCGTCTGCCGCCACCCGCTGTGCGGCAAGGGCTACGACTTCGAGGTGCCGGCACTCGCCGGCGATTTCGTCACCACCGAGCAGGGCACCGGCTTCGTCCACATCGCGCCGGGTCACGGTGCCGACGACTGGGAACTCGGCCGCGCCAACGGGGTCGAGGTGCCGGACACCGTCGACGGCGTCGGCCTGTACCTGCCGCATGTGCCGCTTTT
>JBBDQX010000020.1:0-12605 GCA_040905765.1 Acetobacterales bacterium | reverse complement strand
CCTCGGACGGACTGATCGAGACGGGCGGCGGCACCATCGTCGTTACCGAGAAGGGACGCCCCTTCCAGCGGGTGGTCGCCGCCGCTTTCGATCGGTACCTTGGAACGGCGGGAAGACATGCGCGGGCCGTCTAGCTGGAGGGGACGTTCACGGCCTGTGCAGCGAGGGCTCCTTGACGTCAGGCACAGCCCTGCGTGGAATGCTGAACAGTTCGGCGGCGCCGTCCTCGGCAGCGTCGGCGATGTCGAGAAACAACTGGGCCAGTTCCGGCATCACCGATTGATCGGGCTCGTCCGCGGTCACCTCGTCGATTTCGGCGAGATACTTCAGGAGACAGAGGATCCGGCCCCTGTGACTCCTGGCCCGCACCAAAGCCGCGTCGGTGGCGATAAAATCGACAGTTGTCTTGAACCGAGCCATCTCTTCTTCCTGAGGAATCGCCGTCTGATGGCGGACTCGGGGCTGCAGCCGTCCGTAAAAGGATCGTCCGAGGTATGGCCTGGCGGCTCCGGTTCCGGCGGTTTGGGCGCTCATGCGTTGTTTCCTATCCTGAACTCCAGCTTGACGACTGCATGCTCGGGCGCGTGACGCTGATCCTCCTTGACCGAAGCCAACCACCGCGCTGCTCCGCTTGATATGCGTCAAGGCGACGCCGCTGAAGCACCCGCACAAACACCTACAGGCGGATGAGCGCGGCAGCGGCGCAAGGAGGTCAAATGGCGATTGCATCTGTATCTTCGGCCGAGCCCGGACTGGTCGATCGCGTCATGTATCAGGTAGCCGAGGCCCTGATCGAGCGGGGCCTCCGGCCGGTGGGCGTGGTTCCCGCCCTCCGCGACCGGCCGATCGCAGAACGCTGCGACATGGAGTTGCGCATCCTCCCCGGGCCACGCCGCGTCCGGATTACACAGAACCTTGGCCGTCACTCGGTCTCGTGCAAGCTCGATGCGACCGCCATAGAGGAGGCCGTGGGCGCGACGGAAGCCGAACTCAGTCAGCACTTCGACCTGTTCATCCTCAACAAGTTCGGGCAGCGGGAGGCCGAGGGACGAGGCTTCAGACCGCTGATCGCGGAAGCCATCGGCAAGGGCGTGCCCGTGCTACTGGGGGTATCGGAAATCAACCGAAAGGCTTTCGACGCGTTCGTTGAAGGAATGGGCGCCGCGCTGCCGCCGGACCGGGATGCAGTACTCGGATGGTTCTTTGGGCAAACGGCGGGGCGCCCCTGACACCGAACATCCTTGTACTGGTACGCCAGTCCTCGAGGGAGGCACCATCGGGCTAGCGGGAATCGACCGACTCTGTTGCGGTCGCCTGGATTCGCCGCGCAGCCGCTAGCGCGACCTCCGAGAGCCCGCTTTCCTCAGCCTCCAGCAACGCGATCAATTGCGCCCGCATCCGGGGGTCCCAGAACTTGCGGATGTGATCCTCCGTCCCCTCGACCGCCTGCGCCTCCGGATAGGAGGCGAAAAACGCGGCGATCTGGTTGGCCATCCGGGCGATGCGACCGGTATCCACGTCAGATAATCCGTTCGGGGTGCGTGTAGAGATTGAGACGAGTTTCGCGGGCAAAGGCCGCCACCGTGAGATTGCTCCGCTCCGCGAGTTCTATGGCGAGCGATGTCGGAGCCGAAATGGCGATCAGGATCGGACAGCCGAAGGTCGCCACCTTCTGCACCATCTCCATGCTGCAGCGGCTCGTTACCACGATGAACCCGGACTCCGGGTCCACGCCGTCTCGCGCGGCGGCTCCGATCAGCTTGTCCAGGGCATTGTGGCGTCCGACGTCTTCCCGCACGAAAAGCAGGCGGCCCTCAGGCGAGGCAAAGGCCGCCGCATGGAGCGCTCCGCTTCCCCGATTCAGAACCTGTGCCGAGGGCAACCTGTGGAGCGCCTCCATCAGAGCCGCCATGGACACGGGTTCCGTTTCCCGACATGCGGGCAAGGGCCGCAGGACGCGGTCGATGTCGGCGATGCCGCACAGCCCGCAGCCTGTGCGACCTTCGAGATTGCGGGCCCGTTCGGCGACTTCCGCAGCCCGCTCCGCTGGAATCTCGATGGAGAGGGCGTATCCGGGCCCCTTGGGTCCGGTGCGGACCGACAGCACCTCTTCGGCTTTCCGGACGACGCCTTCGGCGATCGAGAATCCCCAGGCAAAGTCCTCCAGGTCGACGGGGGTCGCCATCATCACCGCGTGGTTGCGGCAGTTGTAGACGAAGGCCACAGGGGCCTCGACCGCTACCTGATCGCTCTCCTCAGTGTGGCCGCCGTCAGCGACTCGCCGGATGAGCGCCTGTGTCACGACAGGGTCCTTGCGCACGGCATTCATCGCTATTCGGACGCGTCGACATGGGTGGTGCGCTCGCGGAACTGCGCGTGTTCCATCTGCCAGTCCGCCGGGCGGTTGGTGGGACGAACCTCTACTGCCGTGACCTTGTATTCCGGACAGTTGGTGGCCCAGTCGGAATACTCCGTGGTCACCACGTTGGCGCCGGTGTCGGGGTGGTGGAAGGTGGTATAGACAACGCCCGGCTGTATCCTTTCCGAGATATGGGCGCGCAGGCTGGTCTCTCCGGAGCGACTCATCAGCGCCACCAGGTCGCCGTCCCGAATCCCCCGGTTCTCGGCGTCGTGGGGATGGATTTCCAGCACGTCCTCGCCGTGCCAGACGGCATTGGCCGTGCGCCGCGTCTGGGTGCCGACGTTGTACTGGCTGAGTATCCGACCTGTGGTCAGCAGCAGCGGGAATCGCGGCCCGGTCTTCTCGTCCGTCGGCACATAGGCGGTGATCATGAGCTTGCCCTTGCCGCGCACGAAGCCGTCCACATGCATGACCGGCGTCCCGTCCGGCGCCGCCTCGTTGCACGGCCACTGAACGCTGCCGACGCGGTCGAGCAGTTCGTAGCTGACGCCGGAGAAGGTCGGGGTCAGCCGCGCGATCTCATCCATGATCTCGGACGGATGGCGATACGCCATCGGGTAGCCCATGGCGTTGGACAGCGCCATGGTCGCTTCCCAGTCAGCCATGCCCGAAAGCGGTGCCATGGCCTTGCGCACCCGGCTGATGCGCCGCTCCGCGTTAGTGAACGTGCCGTCCTTTTCCAGGAAGGACGCGGCCGGCAGGAAGACATGCGCATAAGATGCCGTCTCGTTGAGAAACAGGTCGTGCACGACCACGCATTCCATGGCCGCCAGCGCAGCGGTGACGTGTCGCGTGTTGGGATCGGACTGGGCGATATCCTCACCCTGCACGTACAGCCCCTTGAACGAACCTTCGAGCGCGGCGTCCAGCATGTTCGGGATGCGCAGGCCCGGCTCCGGATCGAGCGTCGCTTCCCAGGCGGTCTCGAATGAATGGCGCGCGGCATCGTCGGAGACGTGCCTGTAGCCGGGGAACTCGTGCGGAAACGACCCCATGTCGCACGCGCCCTGGACGTTGTTCTGTCCGCGCAACGGATTGATGCCGGTCCCCGGCCGGCCGAGGTTGCCGGTGATCATGGCCAGGTTCGCCATACCCATGACCATCGTCGAACCCTGGCTGTGCTCCGTCACGCCCAGACCGTAGTAGATGGCAGCGGCACCGCCCGTCGCGTAGAGCCGGGCGGCGGCGCGGATCGCCGCCGCCGGCACACCGGTGACGGTCTCCATCGCCTCCGGTGCGTTCTCCGGCCGCAGGATGAAGTCGCGCCAGACCCGGAAATCCGCCGTGTCGCAGCGCTCGGCGACGAACGCCTCGTCGACCAGTCCCTCCGTCACCACAACATGCGCGAGCGCGTTGATCAGCGCGACGTTGCTGCCGGGACGGAGTTGCAGATGGTACGACGCCTCGACATGGGGCGTCCGCACGAGGTCGATCTGCCGCGGATCGACGACGATCAGCCTGGCGCCCTGGCGCAGATGGCGCTTGATCCGCGAGGCGAAGACGGGGTGCGCATCGGTGGGGTTGGCGCCGATCACCACGATGACGTCGGCGTGCATCACCGAAGCGAAATCCTGGGTGCCCGCCGACGTGCCGAAGGCGGTTTTGAGACCGTAGCCGGTGGGCGAGTGGCAGACGCGGGCGCAGGTATCCGTGTTGTTGTTCCCGAAGGCGGCGCGCACCAGCTTCTGCACCAGGTACGTCTCCTCGTTGGTGCAGCGGGAACTGGTGATGCCGCCTACGGCGCCTCGGCCGTACCGGCCCTGGATACGCTTGAACTCCGACGCGGCATGGGAGATCGCCTCGTCCCAGCTCACCTCGCGCCACGGGTCCCCGATCGAGGCGCGGATCATCGGCCGGGTGATACGGTCCTTGTGCGTGGCGTAGCCCCAGGCGAAGCGGCCCTTGACGCAGGAATGACCGTGGTTGGCCTTGCCATCCTTGTAGGGCGTCATGCGCACGATACGGCTACCCTGCAACTCCGCGACGAATGAGCAGCCGACGCCGCAATAGGCGCAGGTGGTAAGCACTTCACGCTCAGGCTGACCCTGATCGATGACCGTCTTCTCGGTCAGGGTCGCCGTCGGGCATGCCGCCACGCAGGCCCCGCAGGAAACGCATTCGGAATCCAGGAACGGCTCGTCCATGCCGGCGGCGACGTGGGAAGCAAAGCCACGGCCGTCGATGGTGAGGGCGAAGGTCCCCTGCTGTTCCTCGCAGGCCCGAACGCAACGGGAGCAGACGATGCATTTGGACGGGTCGAAGGTGAAATAGGGGTTGGAGTCGTCCGTCGCCTGCTCCAGGTGGTTGGCCCCTTCGTAGCCGTAGCGCACTTCGCGCAACCCGACGGCGCCAGCCATATCCTGCAGTTCGCAATCGCCGTTGGCCGCGCAGGTAAGGCAGTCCAGCGGGTGGTCGCTGATGTAGAGCTCCATGACGCCGCGCCGCAGCCTCGCCAGCCGGTCCGTCTGGGTCGATACCTTCATCCCGGCCTCGGCCGGTGTGGTGCAGGATGCCGGCGTACCCCGCCTGCCCTCGATTTCCACCAGACACAGCCGACAGGACCCGAACGGCTCCAGCGTATCGGTGGCGCAGAGCCTGGGCACCGAAACCCCGGCAAGCGCCGCAGCGCGCATCACCGAGGTGCCTTCAGGCACGGTTACAACCATGCCGTCGACTTCCAGGGTCACCGACTCATCGGCAGCCCTTGCCGGCGTGCCGTAGTCCTGATTGAGAGCCGCGGTCATGGCGATACTCCTCCACGCGGAACACCTGCCGATTGGCGCTCGAAATCCTCCGGAAAATGCTCGAGCGCGCTCAGCACCGGCACCGGCGTGAGCCCTCCAAGCGCGCAGAGCGAGCCATCGCGCAACACTTCGCAGAGGTCGCGCAGCAGATCGACGTGATCCTCCACCCGGTCGCCGCGCGCGATCTTGTCCATCGTCTCAACACCCCGTAGCGATCCGATGCGGCAGGGCGTGCACTTGCCGCACGACTCGATGGCGCAGAACTCGAACGCGAAACGGGCCTGGTGCAGCAGGTCGACGCTGTCGTCGAATACGACCACCCCGCCGTGACCAATCATGCCTCCGCGTTCGGCAAAGGACTCGTAGTCGAAGGGCGTATCGAAAAGGCGGGCGGGCCAGTAGGCCCCGAGCGGCCCGCCGACCTGGACCGCTCGAACAGGCCGCTCCGTCAAGGTGCCTCCGCCGTAGTCCTCGACGATCTCGCGCAGCGTCAATCCGAAACCGCGCTCGATCAGGCCGGCGCGCTTGACGTTTCCGGCGAGCTGGATCGGCATGGTCCCGCATGACCGTCCGATGCCGTATTCGCGGTAGAAGTCGGCGCCCTCCGCCAGGATCGTCGGCACCGCCGCCAGTGACAGCACGTTGTTGACGAGCGTTGGACGGCCGAAAAGACCGTGTAGCGCGGGCAACGGCGGCTTGGCACGGATCTGACCCCGCTTTCCTTCAAGGCTTTCGAGCAGAGACGTCTCTTCGCCGCAAATGTAAGCGCCGGCCCCGAGCCGGACTTCAAGGTCAAAGGCCCGGCCGCTACCCAGCAGGTCGTCTCCGAGGAGCCTCCCGACACGCGCTGCATCGACGGCTTGCTGAAGTTTGCGGAAGGCGTGCGGGTATTCGGAACGCACGTAGATGAAGCCCTTGCCGGCGCCGACCGCAAGGCCGGCGATGACCATGCCCTCGATGAGCAGGAAGGGATCGCCCTCCATCAGCATGCGGTCGGCGAAGGTACCGCTGTCGCCCTCGTCCGCATTGCAGACGACGTACTTCCGGTCCGACGCCGCACTGGCGACCGCTCGCCATTTGATGCCGGCGGGAAAACCGGCACCGCCGCGGCCGCGAAGGCCGGATGCAGTTACCGCCTCGACTATGTCTACCGGCGCCATGTCGAGGGCGCGCCGCAAGCCTCGTAGCCCGCCATATTGCTCGTACTCCGCCAGCGACAGGGGGTCGATGACCCCACAGCGGGAAAAGGTCAGCCTCTGCTGGCTTTTCAGATACGGAAGGTCCTCGACCAGGCCGATGCACAGCGGATGGGAAGGACCCGACGCGAGAATTTCCGCCACGTCCCGGGCACGCACGGGGCCGAAGCCAATCCGCCCTTTGGCAGTGTCGAACTCGACCAGAGGCTCCAGCCAGTAGAGACCGCGCGATCCGGTGCGCACGACGGTAACGTCCGCGGCCCCGTTTGCGATCTGCTTCTCTATCGCAAAGGCGACGTCGCCTGCGCCGACGGACAGTGCCGCCGCGTCGCCTGGAACGTACACGCGTCGGCCCATCATTCGCGCACCAGCGCGAGGATCGAATCCACGCTTGCCCGCCCGCAGAGATTGCCGTCGACCATCGCGGCGGGCGAAAGGGCGCAGTTACCGAGGCAGTAGACGGGTTCGACGGCGATATCGGCGCGCGCGTCGGCCACGGCCCTGAGCTCTTCGTTCAGGCGTTCGGCGCCGAGGGACTGGCAGGCTTCCGCGCGGCAAAGCCTGACGACATGACGCTTCGGCGGCTCGCGGCGAAAGTCGTGGTAGAAGGAGACGACCCCGTGAACTTCGGCACGCGACAGGTTGAGTGCGTCGGCGATGACCGGTATCGCGAGGTCGTCGATATAGCCGAACCGGTCGTTCACGGCGTGGAGAACGGGAAGCAGCGGCCCCTCAAGCGTGCCCACCCCGTCGGCGATCCGCCGAACAAGATCGAGATCAAGCGAAGGCCGTGGTTGCCTCTTGTCCGTCGCGGCCATGGCGTCCCTCCGTCCTGACGGGACCAGACGAGCCGCACCATTTCAAGCAGTCTATGCGATGCCGCCAAATTATTTTAACATATCCTACGTCCGCTTGATCGGATCGCGAAGCCGATGCCTTGGGGCCGATACCGATACGGGCGCAGGGACGGAACCCATGCCCGAGTGAGCCCGCTCCGGAGAAAGCGGTTCGGAATCGCCCCTCTCGACCGGCCCCGGCCCGAACGCGAAACCGGCGCCCGGACTGGTGAACCGACGCGGCGGCTCAACGTAATGGCTGACATGTCCTCCCGCTCGACCCCGGCGACCTGCACACCGTTGGCCTCGTTCCCCGACGACGGCTGCGCCGTCGTGTTCGGTGCATCCGGCGCGATCGGCGGCGCGCTGCTTGCGGCCCTGCGCAAGGATCCGACATTCGGGACCGTGCACGGGTTCTCCCGCCATAGCGATCCCGGCGTCGACGTGACCGACGAGCGGTCGATTGCCGGCCTCGCGAACCACCTTTCGAACATGGCGGCGCCGGTCCGCTCGAACATGGCGGCGCCGGTCCGCCTGATCCTGAACGCCACGGGATTCCTGCACGGCGAGGGGCTGGCGCCGGAAAAGAGCTGGCGGCACATCGATGCCGCGCACATGGCGCACGCCTTCGCCGTGAACGCGACCGGACCGGCGCTGCTGATGAAGCACCTGCTGCCGCTGCTGCCGCGCCAGGGCAAGGCGGTTTTCGCCACGCTTTCGGCGAAGGTGGGAAGCATCGGCGACAACCGCATCGGAGGCTGGTACAGCTACCGCGCCTCGAAGGCCGCGCTGAACCAGATCGTCCATACCGCCGCGATCGAGCTTCAGTGGCGCAAACCCTCCGCCATCTGCGTCGCGTTGCACCCGGGAACGGTGGACAGCCCGCTGTCCGGCCCCTTCGGCAAGAAAGGCCTGGACGTGGTGGCGCCGCCGGCGGCCGCTGCCCGGCTTCTAGCCGTCGTGGACGGATTGAAGCCCGAGGACTCCGGCGGGTTCTTCGACTACGCCGGCAGCGCACTGCCCTGGTAAGCGCGCCTGTCCGGGCCGCGCGAGGTCGAAATCGAACCCGGTCATTCGGTCCCTCTTTTAGTGGGACTGTCGACGGCGGCACGAGAACCAAGGGGTTTGCTGGAACAAAAAGGCCGACAAGCGGCTGCAAGGGTCCCGCCGTGATCAGCCGAATGCAGGCGGACCACAGGCATCGGAGGAGGGTCCTCATGCACGTAGCGGTATTCAACAGCAAGCCCTATGACCGCGAGTTCCTGGAGGCCGCCAACGGCGACACAGGACACCGACTGACCTTTCTCGAGCCACGCCTGTCGGCCGAGACCGCAGCCCTCGCAGACGAGGCCGAGGCAGTCTGCCTGTTCGTCAACGACCTAGCCGATGCCGAGGTTCTGACCCGCCTGTCACGGCAAGGCGTACGGCTCGCCGCGCTTCGCTGCGCCGGCTTCAACAATGTCGATCTCGCGGCTGCGCGGGAACTGGGGGTCACGGTCGCCCGGGTGCCTGCCTACTCTCCCCACGCCGTAGCCGAGCACACGGTCGCCCTGATCCTGTCCCTCAATCGCAATATTCACCGAGCGTACAACCGCGTTCGGGAAGGCAACTTCGCTCTCGACGGGCTGCTGGGATTCGACCTTCACGGCAAAACGGCCGGCATAGTCGGTACGGGCCAGATCGGTTCGGTGGCGGCAAGCATACTGAGCGGGTTCGGCTGCAAGCTGCTCGCCTATGATCCTTATCCGAACCCCGCCTGCGCGTCGGTCGGCGTCAGCTACGTTCCGCTCGGAACGCTCTTCGGGGCCAGCGACATCGTTACCCTGCACTGCCCTCTCACGCCGGCGACACATCACCTGGTGAATGCCGAAAGATTGGCCGGGGCGAAACGGGGACTGATGCTGATCAATACCGGGCGCGGCGCGCTCGTCGATACGCGCGCCGTGATCGGAGCGCTCAAGAGCGGCGCGCTCGGCAGCCTCGGCCTCGATGTCTACGAGGAAGAGGCGGACCTGTTCTTCGAGGATCTTTCCAGCCGCGTCCTGCGCGATGACGTATTCGCCCGGCTGCTGACCTTCCCGAACGTCCTGATCACCGGTCACCAGGGGTTCTTCACGCGCGAAGCCATGACCAACATCGCCGAGACGACGATCGCGAACCTCAGCAGTTTCGAAAACAGCGGCCGGGCGCTTCACGAGGTATCGGTCGAGCGTCTCGCCTGAAACAGGTGCCATCATGGCCGCGCTTCTGGCCCTTGCGCCGATCCTGCTGATCCTCGTGCTGATGGTCGTGCTCCGCTGGTCGGCCGTGGCCGCCGGGCTTGCCGGCCTGGTCACGACGCTCGCGGTCGCGCTGCTGGCTTTCGACTATGGCGGCGCAGGGTCTCCCGGCCTCACCCCGGCTCTCGCTGTAGGCGGTGCGCTGGCTGAAGCGGTGTTCGTGGCCACAACCATCATCTGGATCATCTTCCCGGCGTTGTGCATCTACGAGCTCCAGCTGCACGGAGGTGCCTTCGATACGCTGAAGACCGCACTCTCGAGGCTGTCCGACGATCCGCGGATTCTTGCAGTGCTGGTCGGGTGGTTCTTCGCGCTGTTCATGGAAGGGGCGGCCGGATTCGGCACGCCTGTTGCGCTCGCAGCTCCGCTCCTGGTGAGCCTGGGATTTGCGCCGGTGACGGCGGTCACCTTGGCGATGATCGGCCACGCTGCCGGTGTGTCGTTTGGAGCGGTCGGAACGCCGGTACTGCCGCAGATCGCCGCTACCGGGTTCACGGGAGCGGAGCTTGCCGGTGCCACAGGCCTGCTGCACGGGCTGCTCGGCTGGATTCTGCTCCTCGTCCTGTTCGCGATCGCCGGGCGTCATTCGCGTTCCAACCGTTCCTGGACAGCCTGGGGCTGGGCCGGCAGCGCGGCGTTGTGCTTTCTGTTGCCCTTCCTTGCCCTCTCGCAATTCGTCGGCCCCGAGCTGCCAACCCTCGGTGGTGCGCTGATCGGCGCAGTAGCTTTCGTCTGGCTGCTGCGCCGGGGCCATCGCGGGCCTGAAGCCGATTCAGAGGCCGACTGGAGGGAGGTGGCGCGAGCCGCGCTGCCCTATCTCGTGCTGCTGGCCTTGATTCTGCTCACGCGGCTCGTCCCACCGCTCGGCGCTGCGTTGCGGAGTGCCGAGTGGTCATGGACGGTGACCGGCGGGTTCACCGGCAGCGTCCAGCCTCTGTACCACCCGGGCACCATCCTTCTGCTCGGTTTCTTGCTGGGCGGCCTGCTGCAAGGCAGGCGGCGGCGTGAGCTGTGGCAGGCAGCAGCGCTGGCCGGCCGGCGCCTGCCAGCGCTGCTGATAGCGCTTGTCGCCATGCTGGGGCTCGCAAGGCTGATGGTGCACGCAGGCATGATCGCGACCCTGGCGGAGGCCGCCGCGAACAATTTCGCTCCCGTCTGGCCGTGGCTCGCTCCCGCGGTGGGCGTGCTGGGAACGTTCGTAAGCGGCTCCGCGACCGCTTCCAACATCCTCCTCACCGACTTCCAGCAGGAGACCGCAATGCGGCTGGGGCTGCCGACACTGTGGATGGTCGCAGCCCAAGGTTTCGGCGCCGCCGTCGGCAACATCATCTGCCCGCACAACATCATTGCCGGCGCCGCCACTGTCGGCGTGCAAAGCCGGGAATGGGAGGTCCTTCGACGCACCGTGATCGTCTGCGTCCTCTACGCTCTCGCGGGAGGTACGCTGCTCTACTTGCTGGTTGCGTGACTGCCTGAAGAGGCACTGTGGCCTCGCAGTCCTTTCAATTCCCGCCGCGCAAACTCGCGCCACGCGGCAACTCAGCCTCGGCAAGCGGGGCTGGGTTGCGTGCTGAGCATGACGCTCGCGATCGCCCTGCTGGATGCTGTCGGATGCTCAGCTCCGAGCCCGCAACGGAAGAGGAAGGGGGGCTTGATCCATTAGCGGATGTAAGCTTCCGCGGCATAGCGCCGCATCATGCGGTGGCTGTTGAAATAGCTTCCGATCTTGCTGATCGCCTGCTTCATCATCCAGATCCAGCGTTGCCGGTCCTGGTAGTAGAGCGGAAGCACAACCTCCGAGAGCTTCAGGTACAGCGCGTCGGCCTCAGTGGTCGTGGACGCGCCGGCGGCGGAAATTCCCCAGCCGGTGGCTCCCTCAAGGCAGCCCTCGACCCACCAGCCGTCCAGCGTGCTGAGGTTGAGCACGCCGTTCAGCGCCGCCTTCATGCCGCTGGTGCCGGAGGCCTCCATCGGCGGCAGGGGCGTGTTGAGCCATATGTCGCAGCCCGCCACAAGCACCCTGGCAACATCGAGAGCGTAGTTCGGAAGAAAAACCACCCGCGGCTTATCGTCGAGCCGGCGGATGCAGTCGTGAATGAAGCGGATCGACTGCTTGCCGTGTGAGTCGCGGGGATGAGCCTTGCCCGCGATCACCACCTGGAACGGCAGTCGCTCGGCGATCCGTCCAAGGCGGGCGAGATCGCTGAACAGCATCTCCGGCCTCTTGTAGGCTGTCATGCGCCTCGCGAAGCCGATGGTCGGCATGTCCGGGTCCAGCTCTACGCTCGCCACCTCCCGGACCAGGCGGCCCAGGTCGGCCTTGGCCTGCCGATGCGCCTGCCAGACCGCCTCGTCTTCCAGCCGGTCGGCCTGCAACAGAATCTCAGGGTCGCGCATCCAGTTTGGATGGTGCTTCTCGTACAGCGCGGCGAAGGCCGGATGTGTCCAGGTCTCCGCATGGACCCCATTGGTGACGGACCGTATGTCGTAACCTGGAAACATGCCGCGGGTCGTTGTCGCATGCTGACGGGCGACGCCGTTGACGTAGCCGCTCAGGTTGAGAGCGAGCTGCGTCAGGTTGAGTTCGCGCTCGCCGCCGAGCACCTTCAGGTCGTCCGGCGGGATCAGCTCTCCCGCAACCTTCGAGACGAGCTCGTGAGGGAACCGGTCGTGCCCCGCTTCCACCGGCGTGTGGGTGGTGAACACGCAGAGGTCGCGGATCCGTTCCACGTCGTACGATGGGCGACCGGACCGGTTACGGGATGCGGGCCTGCGAAGGCGCCGCAGCAGCTCGACCGGGAGCAAGGCGGCATGGCCTTCATTCAGGTGGTAGGTGGAAATCTGCAATCCGAGCGCCTGCAGCGCGCGGACGCCTCCGATCCCCAGCACGATTTCCTGCTTCAGGCGGTAGGCCGCGTCGCCCCCGTAAAGGTTGTCGGTAATGTTTCGATCACCTACCGCGTTTTGGTGCAGAAAAGTGTCGAGCAGAATGACCGGGACCGATTTGCCGACGCTTGACTGGTGCACGTAGAGCCAAGGACGAACCCACACGTCGCGCCCCTCGATCTCCACCGAAACCATTACTGAGAGCGGCTTTGCCCAGTCGGGCGGCGCCCACCGCAACGGGC
>JBBDQX010000019.1:0-12605 GCA_040905765.1 Acetobacterales bacterium | reverse complement strand
CATCGCCGATCTCGGCGCCGAACTCGGCGTGCTGCTGAGCTTCTCCGGCGCGCCCGAGCCGGCCGCCGCCGGGGTGGAGCAAAACTTCAGCCTCAACGACACGCCACCCGAGGCGCTGCCGCCAGACGAGGAGACGCCGCTGGCCGAGCTGCCGGCGCTCGCGATCGAGGTGGAGACCACCGGCCTCAGCGTGCGCGACGACAGGATCGTCGCGATCGGCGCGGTCCGCACCTTCGGCGACCGCATCTATCCTGCCGCTTCGCTGGAGGAACTGGTCAACCCGGGCATCATGATCCCGCCGCGCGCCACCGCTAGCCACGGCATTTCCGACGACATGGTCGAGGGCGCCCGCACCTTCATGCAGGTCTTCGAGACGATGCAGCCGCTGGCCCACGCCACCGTGCTCGTCGGACACGGCATCGCCTTCGAGATGGCGATGCTGAAGCGCGAGGCGGGGCTGGCCGGCCTGCGCTGGGACCCGCCGCCGGCGTTGTGCACGATGATGCTGGTCGCGGCACTGGAGCCCGACCGCAAGGAGTTCGGCCTGGAAACCGTGGCTCAGGACTTCGGCGTCGAGCCTGGCGGCCGAGGCGTCAAGAGCAAGGCCGTGCTCGCGGCGGAGCTGTTTTCGCGGTTGATCCCGCTGCTCGCGAAGCAGGACGTCGGGACGCTGGGCGACGCGCTGGAGTTCGCCGGGCGCCCGAAGCACCTCATCGAGAAGCAGAAGGCCGCCGGCTGGGGCTGACCGGTTCAGGCCCGGCAAAATCGCCCGCAAGCACGATTCGCCGTTCGGGCCGATTTCAACCCGGTCGGATCGTGCTCTAGGATCGCGCGTCCGAGGGGAGTTTCCGTTTGACCCAGATGCGGGACGCCGGGCGCACCGGCGTGATGCTGATGCTCGTCGGCAGCGTGGTGCTGGCCACCGCCGATGCGCTGACCAAGCTTCTGACCGAGGCGTTGCCGGTCGGCCAGCTCGTCTGCCTGCGCAGCGCGCTGATGGTCGGCCTGATTCTCGCCTATGCCTGCCGGGGCGGCCGGCGCGGCCCCGGCATGCGGCGCGTGCTCGCGACACGCAACCGGCTCGGGCAGGCACTCCGCGCCGCGTTCATGGTGTGCAGCTCCCTGATGTTCGTCGCAGGCCTGTCGTTCCTGCCGCTGCCGACGGCGAGCACGGTCAACGCCGCAGGTCCGCTTTTCACCACCGCGCTGGCGCCGCTGCTGCTCGGCGAGCTGGTCGGCTGGCGCCGCTGGGCCGCCGTCGCAACCGGCTTCTCGGGCGTCGTCCTGATCACCTGGCCGACCGAGGGCTTCGTGAACTGGGCGATACTGCTGCCGATCGGCGCGGCGCTGAGCGGCGCGCTGCGCGATCTCATCACCCGGCACATGGGCGGCACCGAGAGCGGGGAGTCGATGATGCCTTGGGGCACGCTGGCCCTGGTCGTCGTCTGCCTGTTCAGCCTGCCGTTCGGGTGGGTGGTGCCGGACCTCGTGACGGTGCTGGTGCTGGTCGTCCTCGCCTTCTTCCATTGCGCCGGCCAGCTGCTGATGGTCGAGGCGTTCCGGCGTGCGGAGGCGGGGCTGGTGGTGCCGTTCAAGTACACCATGCTGGTGTGGGCGGTGGTGTTCGGCTACGTGTTCTGGCACCACATACCGCAATGGAACGTCGTCGCGGGGGCGGCCGTGATCGTCTGCGCGACGCTGTATATCTTCCGCCGCGAGGCGGCCGTTCGACATTGACCCCGGCGTCGGTCCCGGGCGCGTTGCGCCGCGCCGCGCCGGTACGCTAGAAACCGCGGTCCTTCCTCTCAGCCCAAAGGCGCCCATGGCCTCCTACCAGTACAGCTTCGTCACCAAGGACCTGACCAAGACCTATCCCGGCGGCAAGACCGTGCTGGCGGGCATCACGCTGTCGTTCTTCCCCGGCGCCAAGATTGGCGTGCTCGGCGTCAACGGCGCCGGCAAGTCGACGCTGCTGCGCATCATGGCCGGCCAGGAGAAGGAGTACGACGGCGAGGCCTGGGCCGCCGACGGCGTGCGCGTCGGCTACCTGCCGCAGGAGCCGCAGCTCGATCCGTCGAAGGACGTCGCCGGTAACGTGATGGAGGGGCTCGCCGACATCAAGGCGCTGGTCGACCGCTTCGACGAGATCAGCGCCAAGTTCGCCGAGCCGATGGACGACGACGAGATGAACGCCGTGCTGGCCGAGCAGGGCGAACTGCAGGAGAAGATCGACGCCGTCGGCGGCTGGGACCTCGACCGCACCATCGAGATCGCGATGGACGCGCTGCGCTGCCCCCCCGGTGAGGCGAAGGTCGACAGCCTGTCGGGCGGCGAGCGGCGCCGCGTCGCGCTGTGCCGGCTGCTGCTGCAGAAGCCGGAACTGCTGCTGCTCGACGAACCGACCAACCATCTCGACGCCGAGACCATCGCCTGGCTGGAAAGGCACCTGCGGGAATATGCCGGTACCGTGGTGATGGTCACCCATGACCGCTATTTCCTCGACAACGTCACCGGCTGGATCCTGGAACTCGATCGCGGCCGCGGCATTCCCTACGAGGGCAACTATTCGGCCTGGCTCGAGCAGAAGGAGAAGCGCCTGGCGGTCGAGAAGAACCGCGACCAGGGCCGCGAACGCACCCTGGCGCGCGAGCGCGAGTGGATCCAGTCCAGCCCGCGCGCCCGCCAGGCCAAGAGCAAGGCGCGCATCACCGCCTACGAGAACCTGCTGGCCGAGGCGCGCGACCGCACGCCCGGCTCGGCCCAGATCGTCATCCCGCCCGGCCCCCGCCTTGGCAGCCTGGTCATCGAGGCGGAGAAGCTGCGCAAGGGCTACGGGAACCGGCTGCTGATCGAGGACCTCGACTTCAAGATTCCGCCCGGCGCGATCGTCGGCATCATCGGCGCCAACGGCGCCGGCAAGACCACCCTGATGCGGATGATCACGGGGCAGGAACAGCCCGACGGCGGCGACATCCGCGTCGGCGAGACGGTGGTGCTGGGGTACGTCGACCAGTCGCGCGACGCACTGAAGTCCGACGCGACGGTGTGGGAGGAGATCGCCAACGGCGAGGACGAGATCGACCTCGGCGGCCGCAAGATGCAAAGCCGCGCCTATGTCGGCGCGTTCAACTTCAAGGGCGGCGACCAGCAGAAGAAGGTCGGCATGCTGTCGGGCGGCGAGCGCAACCGCGTGCACCTGGCGAAGATGCTGAAGTCCGGCGCCAACGTGCTGCTGCTCGACGAGCCGACCAACGATCTCGACGTCGAGACGTTGCGTGCGCTCGAGGACGGGCTGACGGACTTCGCCGGCTGCGTCGTCGTCACCAGCCACGACCGCTGGTTCCTCGACCGCATCGCCACCCATATCGTCGCCTTCGAGGGCGACAGCCAGGTGATCTGGTTCGAGGGCAACTACGAGGACTACGAGGCCGACCGCCGCGCCCGCCTGGGCGAACTGGCTGACCAGCCGCACCGCATCCGCTACCGGCCGCTGACGCGCTGAGGCCCCCCTACAGCAGTCCCCGCGCGATGCCCCCGTCGACGTTGACCGACTGGCCGGTGACGTAGCTCGACTTGTGGGAGGCGAGGAAGACCACCATCGCCGCGGTCTCCTCCGGCCTGCCGAATCGCTTCATCGGAATTTCCTCGGAGAACTCCTCGATCACCACCTGCGGGTCGACGCCGCGTTCCCGGGCGATGCCGCCGGCGCGGTTGATCCACAGCGGGGTCAGGGTGCGGCCGGGGCAGACGGAATTGATCCGGATGCCCTCCGGCGCGAGTTCGGCCGCCAGCGTCTTGGTCAGGCTCAGCACGCCCGCCTTGTGGACGTTGGACACGATCTGGTGCGGGTAGGGCATGCGCGCCGCGGCGGCGCCGAGCAGCACGACGCGCCCCTGGTCGGCGGCGCGCAGCGCCGGCAGCATGGCGCGGACGACGCGGACGGCGCCGAGCACGTTGAAATGGTAGTTGTGCAGCCATTCCTCGTCGGTCAGGTCGGCGAACGCCTTGCGCTGGCTGCCGCCGACGGCGGAGACGAGGATGTCGAGCTGTTTCGTCCGCTCAGTCACCCATCCGGCGAGGGCGGTGACGTCCTCCGCCTCGAGCACGTCGGCGACGAACGTCGCCACGTCGCGCCCGGTATCGGCCTTCAGGCTTTTCGCGGCCTCGTCCAGCCTGGCGCGGTCGCGCGAGGCGATGAGCACGTCGGCCCCTTCCTGCAGCAGCGCCTTCGCCGACTCGTAACCGATGCCGTAGCTGCCGCCGACGACGAGGGCGGTCTCGCCGGAAATGCCGAGGTCCATGGTGCGCTCCGGGACAGGAAGAACCGGCAGCGTCTTAGCACGCCGCCCGCCCGCCGGGCGAGGGAGCCGGCGTCAGCCCGCCTCGAGCTGATTGACGCGGGTGCGCAGCGCGTCGAGCAGCGCGTTCACCGATCCGCCGCCGTTCTGGATGATCGCGCCGTACTCGGACCGGTAGGTCTGCACCTGGCTGACGCCTTCGGCCACCACGTCGATGATCCTGCACCGGTCCGAGCAGCGCACGCGCCAGTCGACCTTGACGTCGGCATTGGCGGGACGGTGGACCACCGAGTTGACGTAGAAGTCGCTCTCGCCGCGCTGCTTCGTGCCGGTGATCTCGAAGGTTTCGCCGCTGTAGTCCTGGAAGCGCCGGGCGAAGGTCAGGACGATCATGTCCTTGAACAGCCGCATGTACTCCTCGCGCTGCTGCTCGCTGGCGATGTTCCAGTAGCGGCCAAGCACGAAGCGACCGATCAGTTCGGCATCGAAGCCTTCCTCAAGCAGGTTCCGGAGTTTCGACGCGCGCTCTTGGGTCGATTGTTCGGACTGTGCCAGTTCGACGGCCTCGTTCCCGAGGCCGCGCAGGAAACCCACGGCGTCCTCCTGGCTCGCCGCCAGGCTGGCTGAAACGGAGACGGCGATACAAAACGCAGTGGCCGAAAGCTGGCGCAACGGAGTCCAGAAACTTGCAGTCATTGTGTCTTCGGCTGTTCTTCCGGGGGAAACTCACTGATATCCAGGGCGAACGGATCGCTCGCTTCGCCGTTGCGAATCTCGGTCGCCCGCCGCTGCCCGTACAGACTGCGAACCGCCGCGTAAAAATCAAGGCTGGATCGCTCGATTTCCTCGACCGTGCCCAGTTGCGCGGCGCGGCTGTCGACAACGCGCGCGCCGGTGTGAACGTCGAGCAGGTACTCCTCCTCGGTGTTGAGGAAGACGTAGCGGAGCGGATCGAGGAAATAGTCGACGACGATGCCCGCGGTGTCCCGCGGGTTGCTCGGGCCGAGCAGCGGCAGCATCAGGAAAGGGCCGCTGCGCACGCCCCAGACCGCGAGGGTCTGGCCGAAATCCTCGTCGTGCTGCTCGTAACCCCATCGGGTCGCCACGTCGAAGATGCCGAGCACGCCGATGCTGGAGTTGATCAGGAAGCGCACGAATGTGGTGTGGGCGCGGTCCTGCGAACCCTGGAACACGTCGTTGGCGAACACCACCGGCGCCTTCAGGTTGTCGAGGGCATTGCCGATACCGGTGCGGATCTCCGGCGGCACGAACAGGACGTATCCCGTCGCCGCGGGCTTAAGGACCAGCGCGTCGGCGCCGCGGTTGAACTGGAATACCGCCCGGTTGACCGGCTCGAACGGGTCGTTCTCCTCGTCCACCGCCGCGGACTGGGGGCCGGTGGACGCGCAGCCGGCCGCCAGCAGGCAGACCATGGTGAGCATCGCCGCCGGGCGCAGGCCTCTGCGCCACCGGGACGTGGCCGTGGCATCGGCGCGCGGGTTCGCCGGCGGCATCGAGGAAGCGGGGCTGTCGGGGGGGGTGAATCGGGTCAAGCGGAGCAAATTCCATGAAGCGTGCACGGATATCCGGGACCTCCGGCGGGGCCGGATCATCCGATTTCCGTGCAACCGGACGCGCCGGATGCACCCAGGGCCAGGCAACCCGCGCGGACCCGGCACAAAGCCCGCAACATCCCCAAAATGCAGCGGTTTCCGTACCACACCGCACCGCAAAACGCCAGCATCCATGGGCATGTACCGTGGCCGATGTGCACTACATGAAGCCCTGTACGTTGCAGATTTGGCACGGTTCACTTTTCGGCGCGGCACCGCAGCATCCGGCCGCTCTTTTGATTTGGCCGGCCGGATGTGTTTGTATCCCTGCCTGATCCCAATTCGAACGAAACAGAGGAACCCGGCCCCGTCGTGCCAGGAACGGCGCGGCGTAGCGGGTAGATGTCATCAGTATCATGAGTTCCCGCGAACCCGACAGGCGCGACGCTGAAAACCGGTTTGCGCCGATCCCCTATCCCGAAGCCGGGGTGGACGATGGCCTGAAGTTCTCCTTCGAGTTCTTCCCGCCGAAGAACGCCAGGATGGAGGAGGCGCTATGGAACACGCTGCGCCGCCTGCAGCCGCTGAATCCGCGGTTCGTCTCGGTCACTTACGGCGCCGGCGGCAGCACGCGCGAGCGGACGCACAACATCGTGCGGAAGATCCGCAACGAGACCGGCCTGCAGGCCGCAGCCCACCTCACCTGCGTCGCGGCCACGCGGGAGGAGGTCGACGAAGTCGCCCGCGGCTACTGGGATGCCGGCATCCGGCATATCGTGGCGCTGCGCGGCGACCCTCCCGGGGACCAGGACCGCTACGCGCCGCATCCCGGCGGCTATGCCAATGCCGCGGAACTGGTGGAGGGGCTGAGGAAGATCGGCGATTTCGAGATCAGCGTCGCCGCCTATCCGGAGAAGCATCCCGATTCGTCGGACTGGGATGCCGACCTCGACAACCTGAAGCGCAAGGTCGATGCCGGCGCCACGCGGGCGATCACGCAATATTTCTTCGACGCCGACGACTACCTCCGCTTCCTGGAGCGGGCGCGCGCCGCAGGGATCGAGCTCGAGATCGTCCCCGGCGTCCTGACGATCAACAGCTTCCCGCAGTGCGTGAAGTTCAGCGCGATGTGCGGTGCCACCGTGCATCCGTGGCTGCACCGGCTGTTCGAGGGGCTGGAAGAGGATCCGGAGACCGCGAGGCTCGTGGCGCTGAACCTCGCTGCGGAGCAGTGCCGGACGCTGCGCGCGAACGGCGTCGACAGCTTCCACTTCTACACGCTGAACCGCGCCGAACTGACCTACGCCGTCTGCCACATCCTCGGCGTGCGGCCGACCCTCAAGGAGGCGGCGGAGTAGCGCCGCGCAGCCGCGCCAGCCGCCGGTACAGCGGTAGCTGGATGGCGGGGGCCATGTACATCGGGAACTGCGCGACCGCGAAGTAGACCATGATGTCGCGCGGCGTGTCGGGCGGTAGCACCGCCAGCAGCAGCGCCATGTTCCGGTTGCCGGTGGCGAGGCCGACGGTCAGTGCCGGTGCGGCGCCGAGTCGCAGGAATGCCAGCGCTCCGGCGGCCTGTAGTCCGAAGTTGGCAAGGAAAGCCGCCGCCGTCAGGCCCAGAACATAGGCCGGCTCGGATAGCAGCAGTGCGGTTATCCCGTCCATCAGCGCGATGCCGAAAACGATCAGCAGGATCACGGCGACGCCGTCGAGGCGGTCGCCATGGCTGCGGATCCATGCCGCGCCCAGCCACCGGCGCAGCACCAGCGCCAGCAGAAAGGCGCCGCCGACCAGCAGGGCGAGCCGCAGCATGAACGCCGGCACGCCGAACGCCAGCTCGATGCCGAGCAGGCCAAGTGCCAGCGGCGGCAGCACGAACGGCACGGCGACGGTGGCCGTCAGCATCACCGACATCGCCAGCGCCGCGTCGAGGCCGATCAGCAGCGCGAAGGCCGCGACGGAGGTGATCGGGGCGGTGCCGGCCATCAGCACGATGGCCTGTCGCACGCCTTCCGGCGCGCCGAGCAGGCCGAGCAGTGCCGAGGCCAGCATCGGGCTGAGCAGCAGCAGCCAGGCAAGCGCGGCGAGCGTCAGCCGCCAGCGGCCGGCGTAGGCGGCGAGCTCGCCCCAGTCGATGCGCGCCAGCGTCACCGCGAGGATCAGGGTGACGGCCCAGGTCAGCAGCGGCCTGAGCAGCGCCGCCAGTTCGGGGAGCGCGAGGCCGAGAAAGATGCCGGACGCCAGCAGCGGGGCGCCGTGCGCTGCGCACCGGCTCAGCAGTCGCGGGATCATCGGAAGGAACGCATCAGCATCGCACGCCGGACAGTGGGCCCGCGCGCAACTCGTTGACGTCGCGGGAGCAAGACGCTAGCGGTTCTTGTCGGCCTGTGCCAACGGTGCCGGCGCGGTAACCAGGAATGGGGTCAGGATGAGGCAGGCGATCCTCGCGGTAGGTGTACTGTTTCTGGCACTGGGCCATCCGGTGGCGGCGGCGGCTGAATGCACAGACCCGCCGCGGCCGGACGTGGACTGGAGCCGGTGCATCCATGACCGGCGCGAAATGCGGCAGGCGGACCTGACCGGGGCACTGCTGCGCGACACCAGCTTCCTGCGTGCCCAACTCGACGGCACCGTCTTCACCCGTGCCGACGCCTACAACGTCAGCTTCGTCAGCGCCAGCCTTGTGAAGGCGGTTTTCGACGACTCGCGGCTGCAGCGCGCCGACTTCACCCGCGCCGACCTGCGCGGCGCGAGCTTCCTTCAGGCCGACCTGCGGCGCGCGCGGTTCTTCCGCGCCAACCTGCGCGGCGCCGACCTGAGCGGCGCGCAGCTCGCCGGCGCCGACCTTCTCAATGCCGATCTGACGGGCGCGACATGGGTCGACGGCAAGACCATCTGCCGCGATGAGTCCATCGGCTCCTGCCGGTGATTCGCGCAGTCCTTGCCAAGTCCCCTCATGAGGGACATCCTGCCCTGAATCGTTGATGTTTTTCCTGCCGCGGCCAGCGGGGTTGCCCGCCACCGGCCTGCGGCATCCGCCGGGACCGAGACCGCGTTGTCACCCCGTCGCAGATGCTGACCCGCCAATCGCTGTCGCTGCGAAGCCTGGTCTTCGTCCGGCGGTTCCTGCGCAACGATCTTCTCGTCCTTGCCGCCGTTGCCGTCGTGATCGGCGGGGTCGCCGGCTGCGGCGCCATCGCCCTGCGCGAGGCCATCGTCCTCACGCAGTATCTGTTCTACGGCGACGGGTCGGAGCGGTTGCTGTCCTTGGCGATATACCTGCCGTGGTGGCACGTCCTGCTGGCGCCGGCGGCCGGCGGGCTGCTGGTCGGACTGTTCCTCCAGTACGTCATGCCCGGCCAGCGGCCACGGTCGGTCGCCGACGTGGTCGCCGCCAGCGCCGTGCAGGGAAGCCATATTCCGTTGCGGGTCGGCATTGCGGCGGCCATCGTCAATGCCTTCTCGATTGGCGTCGGCGCGTCGGTCGGCCGCGAGGGGCCGGCCGTGCACCTCGGCGCGGCACTCGCTTCCAAGGTCGGTCACCTGCTGCATTTCTCCCGCCGGCTGGCGCGCACCACGCTCGCCTGCGGCGCCGCAGCGGCGGTGGCAGCGTCGTTCAACGCGCCGATAGCCGGCGCCCTGTTCGCTCATGAGGTGATCGTCGGCCACTACGCGCTGTCGGCCTTCGCGCCGGTGGTGATCGCCTCGGTCACCGGCACGGTGGTCTCGCGCATCTACTTCGGCGACTTCCCGGCGTTCATCCTGCCGCCCTACGAGATGGGCTCGTTCTGGGAGTTTCCGGCGTTCGCGCTGCTTGGCGTCGTGGCCGGGCTGGTCGCCATCGTGTTCATGCGCTCCATCATCTTCGTCTGCGATACCGTGGAAGCGACGAAGACGCCGCTGTGGCTGCGGCCGGCTGTTGCCGGCCTCGCCGTCGGCGCGATGGCCCTGATGTTCCCCCACGTGCTCGGCGTCGGTTATCAGGCGACGGACGCCGCGCTGCACGGGCGCTACGACCTGTTGCTGCTGGTCGGGTTGGCGGTCGCCAAGGTCGCGGCCACCGCCATCAGCCTCGGATCGGGCTTCGGCGGCGGGGTGTTCAGCCCCTCGCTGTTCATCGGCGCCATGGTCGGCGGGGCCTTCGGCGTCGTTGCCACCGCGCTGAACCCGGAGCTGTCGTCCGGGCACAACGCCTACGCGCTGATCGGCATGGGCGCTGTCGCCGGTGCCGTGCTCGGCGCGCCGATCTCGACGACGCTGATCATCTTCGAGATGACGGCCGACTACACCCTCACCATCGCGCTGATGCTCTCGGTCGTCCTGGCGTCGGTGATCGTCCAGCAGGTCCAGGGCCGGTCGTTCTTCCTGTGGCAGCTCGAGCGTCGCGGCCTCAACCTCGGCGGCGGGCGGGATGCCGGCCTGCTGGAGGCCATTCGCGTGGGCGCCGTGATGCGCAACGACTGCGCCATCGTGCCCATCGACCTCAGCCTGCAGGGGGTAAGGCTCAAGCTGCAGGGCACCCGCTACGGCGAGTTGTTCGTGGTCGACGGCGACGGGCGGCTGTACGGAACGGTCACGCTGGCCGACCTCAGCGACGCCGCCTTCGACCACAGCTACGACGATATGGTGAACGCGGCGGACCTCGCCCGTCGCCGTCCGCCGGTGCTGCATGCCGACGACGGGCTGGACAAGGCGCTGGCGCTGATGGAGTCGCTCGGCGAGGAACACGTCGCCGTGGTCGCCGCCAACAGCACCATGAAGATGATCGGCTGCCTGCACGAACACGACGTGATGATGGCCTACAACCGGGCGCTCGCGCGCCTGCGGCGCGAGGAGCGCAGCGGTATCTAATCGCCCCGGAAAAGGCATCCGGCGGCTGCGATCCGGCCGTGGCGTGCTATACAGGGGGCATGCATTTTCCCCTCGATCCACAGCCGGGGCCGGCCGTCGCCGACGCCGGGTCGCCGGCCTATCTGGCGAAGCTGAACGAGGGCCAGTCCGAGGCGGTGCGCGCCCTCGACGGCCCTGTCCTGGTGCTCGCCGGTGCCGGCACCGGCAAGACCCGCGTGCTGACCACCCGCTTCGCGCACATCCTGCTGACCGGCCGCGCCGCACCGTCGCAGGTACTCGCCGTGACCTTCACGAACAAGGCGGCGCGGGAGATGAAGGACCGCATCGCCGGCATCCTCGGCCGCCCGGTCGAGGGGCTGTGGCTCGGCACCTTCCATGCGCTGTGCGCCCGTATCCTGCGCCGCCATGCCGAGCGGGTCGGCCTGCGCTCCAACTTCGTCATCCTCGACGCCGACGACCAGCTCCGGCTGGTGAAGCAGATCCTCGAGGCCAACCATGTCGACGCCAAGAAGTGGCCGCCGCAGGCGCTGCTGTCGCTGATCCAGCGCTGGAAGGACCGCGGCCTGAGGCCCGGCGAGGTCGGCCGCGACGAGATGGCGGAATTCGCCGGCGCCGACGCGGCGACGCTGTATGCGCAGTACCAGCAGCGGCTGCAGACCCTCAATGCCGCCGATTTCGGCGACCTGCTGCTGCACTGCCTGACGCTGCTGCGCGAGCATGCCGACGTGCTCGCGGACTACCAGAACCGCTTTCGCTACATCCTGGTCGACGAGTACCAGGACACCAACGTCGCGCAATACCTGTGGCTGCGGCTGCTGGCGCAGGGACATCGCAACATCTGCTGCGTCGGCGACGACGACCAGTCGATCTACTCGTGGCGCGGCGCCGAGGTCGGCAACATCCTGCGCTTCGAGAAGGATTTCCCGGGCGCCCGCGTGGTCCGGCTGGAGCGCAACTACCGCTCCAGCTCGACCATCCTCGCCGCCGCCTCCGGGCTGATCGCCCACAACGAGGGGCGGCTCGGCAAGACGCTGTGGACCGACGGCAACGATGGCGAGCAGATACGGCTGCGCGCCGCGTGGGACGCCGAGGAGGAGGCGCGCTGGGTCGGCGAGGAGGTCGAGGCGGCGCAGCGCGAGGGCACCTCGCTCGACCAGATCGCCATCCTGGTGCGTGCCGGCTTCCAGATGCGCGAATTCGAGGACCGGCTGCTCGCGCTCGGCATCCCCTACCGCGTCGTCGGCGGCACGAAGTTCTACGAGCGGGCCGAGATCAAGGACGCCCGCGCCTATCTGCAGCTCCTGCTGCAGCCTGACAACGACGTCGACTTCGAGCGCATCGTCAACCGGCCGAAGCGCGGCATCGGCGATGCCACGGTTGCGCAGCTCTACGAGGTCGGCCGGGCGCAGGGCTGGTCGCTCTACCGCACCGCCGCCGAACTGGTCGGCACCGACGAGCTGCGCCCGAAGGTACGTTCGGTGCTGTCGGAGCTGCTCGCCGGCTTCGAGCGCTGGCGCGAGATGCTGCGCACCGCGCCCCACTGGGAGGTGGCGGGCGTCGTGCTGGATGATTCCGGCTACACGACGATGCTGCAGAACGACAAATCGCCGGATGCGCCCGGCCGGCTCGATAACCTGCGCGAGATGGTCGGCGGCATGCAGGAATTCGCCGACCTGCCCACGTTCATCGAGCATGTCGCGCTGGTCACCGCCAACGACGAGCGCAGCGAGGGCGAGCGGCTCAACCTGATGACGCTGCACGCTGCCAAGGGGCTGGAGTTCGACGTCGTCTTCCTGCCCGGTTGGGAGGAGGAGCTGTTCCCCCACATGCGCGCGCTGGAGGAGACCGGTATCAAGGGACTGGAGGAGGAGCGCCGCCTCGCCTATGTCGGCATCACCCGGGC